>QKJO01000016.1 GCA_003249275.1 Spirochaetaceae bacterium | reverse complement strand
GTCTTAACCGGCCTGATGAAGCGGTATAAAAAGGACATCCGGGTCGTGGAAAAGGAGCATACCTACCACTTCGGGACCCATGACAAAGTCAAACGCTCCCGGGTGCGGGAGTATCTGATCATCGGCCGTTAGACAGGCCGCCGCCCGGGAGTTGATCCGACCGGTGTGACACCGCTAAGATAAGGCAGACAGAAGGAGAAAACCTTTGAAGAAAGTAACCCAGAATACAGGAGATCTCCTGGCCAGGCTGAGCGTGCTGGAAACAGACTGGAAGGACGACTTTTCCCGCAGGGTGGTCTCCTTTCTGGACAAATTCAGCACCGTCGATGACGACCCCTGGTCGCTGGTCCGCTTACTGGATGAAGATTTCGAGGCGGCATCCACGGGAATCCGGCTTTTCCTGGAGCTCTCCAAGGATGAATATACAACCCTGCTGAGGAGTCTGTTTCCCGACTCCCGGAGTGCGGGGAAGAGCGGTTTCAGATCCAATCCTCTGGGATATGTAGAGACTCTTTCGCCTCTGCTTCAGGGCGGTGTGATCCGCAGTACCATGAACAGAACCTACACCTGGCAGGATATTCTGACCGAGAGACTCAAAGGGGGGAGGGGCAGCGCCATCAAGGGGCAGAAACGGGGACGGGAACTGGAGGACTATGTGGAATCCATCGTCTCCTCCGTCTTCGGCGCCTACGACGCCCGGTGCAGCTTTACAGGCATGGACGGCATCTCCACAGAGAAGGCGGACTTTGCCATACCCGGCCGGGAGAACCCGGAGATCCTCATCGAGGTCAAGGGCTACGGCGCCACGGGAAGCAAACAGACCGATGTGATAGGCGATATCAACCGGATCATCCAGGAAAAGCGGCACGATACGGTCCTTCTGATCTTTACAGACGGTGTCACCTGGAAATCCCGCGAAAGCGACTTCCGCAAGCTGGTGGACTTTCAGAACTCGGGCTACATCTACAGGATCTATACCAAACTGATGACCCGGGAGTTCCGGGAGGACCTGGTCCTGCTGAAGGAGGAGAAGGGGCTCTGAACCTCTCCGTAATCAGTTTCTCTTCAGCAGTCCTTCAATATTGATGTCCACTGCCGTATCAAAGAGTTCCCGGGCTGTAACTTCTCCGGAAAAGACATAGGTTCTCATGATGAACATGATGTAGATGGAAAAGAGATACCGGGCCGTATCTTCCGCCCGGATATCCCTGAAAACTGCAGCGGCGATGCCCGCTTCCAGAATTTCCCTGATCATCCCGACAGCCCTTTCATTGATGTCTCTGTACCGGTCTCTGCCTGGGTCGATGGAGAAAATCGCCGGATCCCTGACCAGAACTCTTCTGAAATCGTTGTCGCCCGTCAGGTAGTCGAAGGCCGATATAAAGAGGGTTTTCAGCCGGCCGGAGGGATCGTCAATACCCTTTGTCCGCTCCAGAACATGCTCCTGCCATCGGGTGAGGGCATAGCGCACAGTTTTCTCATAGAGATCCTCCTTGCTCCGGGCATAGAGGTAGAGGCTGCTCTTAGTCATATCCAGCCGGGCGGCTATATCCTCCAGGGTGGATTTTCCGTAACCGAACCCGGCATAGATCGAGAGGGCGGCTTCGTATATTTCGGATTGCGTTTTTCTCTTTCTCATATTATAACCAAATAAATGAACAATTTAATCATTTGTTCATTCTAATCTGTCGGGCGGTTACAGTCAATCCGCCGATCAACCGGACCGGGGATCGTCGAATCCCCTCAAAAAAGGAGTTTTCTTATGACCGAAGCATCCAGACAGGCCCTTACGGGGCTTCGAGATCTGACCACCCTTCAGTGGTATGTTGTTCCCCTGCTGGCCATCGTCTTCTACATCTACACCAAAGAGATCAAAAAGGCGGGAAAGACGGGAAACTGGAATGTCGTCCTCGCCGGAATCACCCTCTTCGGGGCGGACTTTGTCAATGAGAATCTGAACGGATGGATTCTGAACCTGACGGGACGCTCCGCCCTGTGGACGGCACCCGGACCCACCGCCCTGAGAACCATGGTGGGCTGGAACATCGAGATCATGTTCATGTTCGCCATCCTGGGCATCATCTATGCCAACACAATCAGCGAGGACAGAGGCGTGAAAATTCTGGGTATCCCCAACAGATGGTTCTATGCCGCCGGATACTCCGCCTTCAGCGTCTTCATCGAAACCTTCCTTAACCGCGGGAATCTTCTCATCTGGGAGTACCCCTTCTGGGAAAGGACCTTTGCGGGAGTCTGGCTGATCTTCCTCTTCGGCTACTTCTGGTTTTTCGTGGTGACCAAATTCGTCATCGAACTTGAGGATATGAAGAAGAAGATCATGACCATATCCATCCTCTACGGCACGGCGATTCTTCTCTTTGTCGTGGCCAGAACCCTGCTGGGCTGGGTCTATTAAACTGCATTGAGGGAAGACTGAATTTTCTTTGAAAGGGAGGAATAATCGACAAGCCTCCACTATAATATAAAAAAAATGAATCAAGAGGTTTATTATGAGTTTAAGCAAAGAAATGACGAAAGCCTTCAATGATCAGATCAATGCGGAGATGTTTTCCGCCTATCTTTATCTGTCCATGGGAAGCTGGTTTGAAGAAAGAAATCTTATGGGTTTTGCCAACTGGTTCCGCTGCCAGTTTCTGGAAGAGAACATGCACGGCATGAAAATGTACAACTTTGTGAACGAGCGGGGCGCCAAGGTCAATCTCAAACCCATTGAAGGACCTAAAACCGAATGGAACAGCTACATCGAGGTGTTCGAGCAGGTGGCGGAGCATGAGGCCCATGTGACTTCTCTGATCAACAAAATGGTCAAGATCTCCAGAGACCTGAGCGACTACGCCTCCGAAAGTTTTCTGATGTGGTATGTGGATGAGCAGGTTGAAGAGGAGGCTACGGCGGATGAACTGCTGTCCCGCCTCAAACTCATCGGCAGCGATCCCAATGCTCTGATCAATCTTGATACGGAACTGAAAGGAAGGGCTCCCTCTCCCAACGTGATTCCCATCCATCTGGGACAGCCGGTTGCTCCCTGACGGGATCATTTCGGGGAAGTCCAAAAAAAAATCCTCCGCAGGGAGGATTTTTTTTTGCCGCTCCCGGAAGGGAGCAAAACTTTTTATATGGGGTTAACGCTTAGTAGCGATTTTCCCGGGGTCTTCTTTCGCGTTCGATCGCTTCGTTGACCCTCAGGTTTCTACTATCAAGCTCCTGATTGTTGAGTGCTGAGATAGCAGCTTCAGCTGCTTCGTCTTCTTCCATTTCGACAAATCCGAAACCTTTAGAGCGGTTTGTTTCTCTGTCAAAAATGATCCGTGCGCTGAGAACTGTTCCGAACTGTGCAAAGTGGTCAGCCAGTCTGTCCTCATCAGTGTTGTAGTTAAGGTTCCCTACATAAATTTTCTTGGGCATTGTGCATCCTTACCGGTCATACCGGAATTTAAAATAAAAGATTCATTGAGATCGCAACAACTTCAAAACACAACTTCCAGTCATGTGATTCTATATCAGTCGTTACTCTTAGTAAGGATGTACAAAAGGAAAACGAAGACGGAAATCAGAACAGAAATTGAATGGTAATAAAGAACATTGCGGTTTCTCAACCTAGTTATATAAATAGCAGGAAAAATCCTGCAGGTCAATCATAAAACGCGAAATTCGCGGGTTTCACGGTTAAATCCCCATTTTTTTTTGATTAAAATCGGGGGTGAATCTCATTTTATTCTTGATTTCCCGGAGAATATTGAAGTATCATGTGATATATCACATGATATGAAGAGGTGTTTTATGCTTCTGTCCAGAGGTGTCTACAACAGAATACTTGAAAAACTGCTGGCCGGGGAACTCCATCCGGGGCAGATCATAAACAGAAGGCAGATTGCCGGTGAGTTCGGCGTCAGCGTCGCTCCCGTCCTCGAAGCCATGCTGCTTCTGGAGCATGAAGGACTTCTTGAAACCATTCCCCGCAAGGGAACACAGGTCCGTCTGATCAGGCAGGAGGATGTTCTGGGGCAGTTTATTCTCAGGGACGCCATCGAATGCAAGGCTGCCCGTCTGTACTGGAACAGGACTCTGCCGGAAGCCTATGAGGATCTCATTGATTTTGCCCGTCAGGTTGACTCGGCCACCGAGGATCTGATGGAAGACTGGAGGCAGGAGATCCTGTTTCACAAGGAGCTTGTCTCCCTGGCGGGGGTTCCCGCTCTGACGGCGGCCTTCGACAAAACCATGAAACTCAATCTCTTTTTCGCCATGGCCAGAACCGTTCCCCCCGAGAAGAAACACGGCCGGGACAATCACGAAGTGCTGATACAGAATCTGAACAGCGCGGCATCAGCCGATGAGGCGGAGGACATCATGAGAACCCATGTATGGTACGCCAAGGAATATATGCTGGAGGCCCTTGGACCTTAAGAATGCAGTCGCTGAAGCTGTAAATCAGCTTCAGTATGATTGAGTTGTATAAAAGTGAAATCAAACAGGAGGAAAGAAT
>QKJO01000139.1 GCA_003249275.1 Spirochaetaceae bacterium | reverse complement strand
TAGTCGGAGAATACTCGGCCCTGAAAAGAAAAGGTGACAGGTACTGGGGGTGCTGTCCTTTTCACAACGAGAAGACTCCGTCCTTTTCCGTTCGCCCCGAACAGGGCATGTATTACTGTTTCGGCTGTCACAAGGGGGGCAGCCTGTTCAATTTTATAATGGAAATCGAGGGCCTGAGCTTTATTGAAGCCGTCCGATTCGCCGCCGAAAAAGCCGGCGTCATACTGCCCGATGATGCCGATGAACCGGAAGAAGATGTTGTCAGAAGGGATTCTCTCAAAGATCTTTACAAACGGGTGGCCGGAAGTCTGCACTACATCCTTCTGAATAACGATTCTGCCGCCGGAGCCAGGCAGTATCTTGCCGACAGGGGAATACACGAGGATACGATTGTCAGATTTCAGCTCGGATTTGCTCCCGATGATCCGAAATGGCTGTACAGTTTTCTAAAGAACCGTCACTATTCGGATGATTTTCTCGCGTCATCAGGACTTTTTTCCAGAAAATATCCCCAATGGTCTCTTTTTTCAGACAGGCTGATGTTTCCCATTTATTCGAATCAGGGTGAAATCATCGCCTTCAGCGGAAGGACTATGAAGAAGGATCCGAAAGCTCCCAAATATATTAACTCTCCCGATACGCCCCTCTACAACAAGAGCAAACTTCTTTATGGTCTCTGGCAGAGCAGGGAAGGACTCAGAAAAACGAAAGAGTTCTATCTCTGCGAGGGAAATGTGGATGTCCTGGCCCTGCATCAGGCCGGTTTTACAACCGGAATGGCTCCGCTGGGAACCGCGTTCACCGATGACCAGGCCCGGCTCCTGAAGAGATACAGCGACAGGGGTTTTATACTATTTGACAGCGACAATGCCGGTCGTGCCGCAACCTACAAGGCAGGGATCATGTTTGAGCATCACGAATTACCGGTAAAAGCAATAAAATTACCGGAAAATTCAGATCCTGCAGAAATTCTTGAAAAGGATGGGGCTGAAACATTAAAAAAAGTGCTGAATGCCCCTGTAAATCTATTTGATTATCTGTTAGATTTTACAATGGTGTCTTATGACATTTCTACACCGGAGGGTAAGGAACAGGCAGTAAAAGAATTGTTTCCATATATTGAATCTATTGAGTCTGAAATTAAAAGGGATCTTTGTCTTGGAACCCTGGCGGAAAAACTCGGTATTGAAAGTAAATCATTACTGTTTGAGCTGAACCGGCAGAAAAAAAATACAACCAGGAATATATCTAATAAAAAACCCGTTCAAATTCAGGATCAAAAAATGACGGACGAGCTGATGGCGGTTATGGCTGCGGCTCTGCATCGCGAGTATTTACCGAAAATTAAACACTATACAGGTGAATTTGACTTTCAGGATCAAAGGGCCATACTTTTATTCAATGTCCTTACAGAATCAGAGAGAAATAATGAAAGCAGCACCGAAAGTTTAATTTCAAGGATAACCGATGAGTCTGTGAAAAGATTATTAATGGAAAAGATTTCCACCGGGGAACTTGATGAAAATACGGCGGAGTTGATAGACAAGACTCTTCTCCTAATCAGGAGGAGAAACCTGCAGAACAGAAGCAGAGAGATCAACCGCATAATGAGTCAGGTATCCATGGGTGACCATTCCTGGGAACTGGTGAATGAGCTTATTTTAGAAAAGCAGACCCTTGATAAGGAAATTGAAGATTTGAAGGTGAGGGAATAATGTCAGAAATAGAAACTGACCCCGCAATAAGTAAATTATTAGAGTATGTAAAAACAAAAAAAAGTATCACCTACAGTGAGATGAACGAGCTGCTCCCTGATGATATTGTGAATTCTGAAAAGATTGAAGCCGTAATCTCACTGCTGGAAGAGAAGAATATCAATATAGTTGAGGATGATCCGGCGCTCAGCGACGTTGATCCCGATGAAGACCTGGATGATGATCTGGATGATGATATTGATGATCTCGACGACGGAGCCTCGTCCATCATCTCGGATGTTCCCATGGGCATCGGTCTTGAAGACGACGATTCCGAAAACGTGGAAATGTCGGATGACGACGGAATCATTGATGAAGATGAGCTTGAACTGGATGAGGACATCGATGAGGATGAAGACGATGACAAGGATGAAGAGGAGTCGGATGACGATGATTCCCGAAGGCTTGTCTTCAATGAAAAAGATTCCTCAATTGACGACCCCATAAGGCTTTACCTCAGAGAGATCGGAAAGGAAAATCTTCTCACGGCTCAACAGGAAGTGGAACTCTCCAAACAGATGGAAGAGGGTGAGGAGATCATCAAGAATATTCTGAAAACTTCCGGAATGATCATCCCCGAATTCTACAAACTGGCACAGAAGGCTTTTTCCAAGGCAGATCCCCGGGAGATGAATTTTTCCAAAAAGGAAATCTCCGACTACCTTGCCGAAAAGAGAAGACTGAATCAGTACTACAGAGAACCGCTGAAATCCATTTTCCCGTCTCTCAAGACCTACATGGAGCAGAAAGAGAAAATTGCTTCCACCGACGGGGATGTCATTTTTGATAAGAAACTTGTTATAAAGAGAGAAGAACTTCTCGAAGCCATTATCAATATCGACATTCATCAGGAGGAGATTTTCTATCTTTCCGAAAAGTACATCGATGCTTCACGGAAGATTAAGCAGTACCGCAGAAAACAGGACAAGATAGAAAGAACTCTCCGCGTCAGCAACATGAAGGAACTCAGAAATCTGGGAAGAGGGCTTGCCAGCAAATCCCAGAGGATGGAGATCGAAGACTCCCTCGGACTGACAAGCGATGAGATCAAGGAACTGATCAGACAGGTACAGGTTGCAGACAAGAATCTGTATGATCTGGAAGTCGAGTTTGAAAATACATCGGAAGATCTTCTTGTCAAGGCGCAGGATATCAATCACGGCCGGACCATGATGAAGAATGCCAAGGACAGACTGATCAAGGCCAACCTCAGACTGGTTGTCAGCATTGCCAAAAAGTACACCAACAGGGGATTGCATTTCTTCGATCTGGTTCAGGAAGGCAATATCGGTCTGATCAAGGCGGTTGAAAAGTTCGAGTACAGAAAGGGCTATAAATTTTCAACCTACGCCACCTGGTGGATCAGACAGGCGATTACCCGCTCCATATCTGATCAGGCCAGAACAATCCGTGTTCCCGTTCATATGATAGAACAGATCAACAAGGTTGTCCGGGAGTCCAGGCAGCTTATGCAGATCAAAGGCCGCGAACCAACCGACGAGGAAATTGCAGAAAGACTCGGCTGGACCGTTGCCAGGGTCAAATCTGTTAAAAATGTAGCCCGGGAGCCGATTTCCCTTGAAACACCTATCGGAGAGGAGGAAGACTCACTGCTGGGTGACTTCATTGAAGATAAGGATGTTGAGAATCCCGCCAACCAGACGGCTTTCAAGATTCTGCAGGAGCAGCTTCAGGAAGTTCTGGAAACACTTCCTCCCAGGGAACAGGAAGTCCTCAAGATGAGATTCGGCCTGGAAGACGGTTACTCATTGACTCTTGAGGAAGTAGGATTGTATTTTAATGTGACAAGGGAGAGAATCCGTCAGATTGAAGCCAAGGCGCTGAGAAGACTCAGACATCCGAAGAGAAGCCGCCGGCTGAAAGATTATCTGGAAAATTAATATCAGGGATTGAGAGGAATATATTACCATGCAGGGAACATTTGACAAACTTCAGAAATTACAGGAAATCCTGTCTCAGAAATTTGAGATAGAGAAAGAGATCGAGGGAATTCCTAAAAACCTGGCAACCAAAACCGAACTGTTGAACCGCCTGAAGAAATCATACATTGAGAAAAACCAGGCCTATGAAAATACAAAAGACAAGATCAAGCTTCTGAAGCATGAGATGGGTGAAGCGGAGAGACAGAGAGAAGAGTTTGAAAAACGAATGGATGTCATCTCAACTCAGAGGGAGTATGAAGCTCTTGAGAAAGAGATCAAAGATGCGACCGAGAAAGAGCAGAAACTGAGAAGGGATATCCAGAGAGAGGAACGAGCTCTTGAGGATATGCTGAACAGTCTTCAGCGTGAAGAACAGATGATCTCTCAGCAGGAAGAAGAACTTAAGGTTGAGCAGGATAAGAATGATGCCGAAAAACAGAGTAAAGAGGAGCTTCTGAAGAGCCTCGAATCTGAAGAGGAAAGCGTCGTTCCCGGCATGAACGAGGAGATTCTTTTCAAATTCGAGAGGATCATCCGCAACAAGTCAGGTCTGGGTATTGTTCCTGTTAAAGCCGGGATCTGTACGGGTTGTCACATGATCCTTCCCGGTCAGTTTGTCAATGATGTCCGCAAGGGTGAAGAAATTCTGTTCTGCCCCTACTGCAGCCGTATCCTGTTTTACAGCGAAACCGGTGAAGAGGAGCAGACGGTTGAAATGGCTCCTTCCAACGAGGTGGGAGGTCTCTCCGATCTTGTTGACGACTTTGATCTTGATTGATAAGTAATTTTTAACAGGTCAGACTGCCGCCGGGAGTTTACTCCCGGAGGAAAGT
>QKJO01000087.1 GCA_003249275.1 Spirochaetaceae bacterium | reverse complement strand
CCGTTAAGACCTTCTCCGACGATCCGGGTCCGCGGATTTTCCCTTATCTGGGAAGTTTTCTGCTGGTGATCAGCGGTCTTGGGGTACTCCTGACAAAGCCCGGTAAGAAATCTGAAGAGAAGAGAGATTCATTCCTGACAAAGGAAGGCTGGAAGAGGGCGGGGATAATGACCTCCCTGTTCATCCTCTTCGCCGTGGCGCTGAAGATCTTGGGATTTCTGATTGCCACCCCCATCATGACTTATGTTTTTTACAGGCAGATCGCCGGTCCGGATAAGACCAGACCTGTCAAAGGGATCATCTACTCTGTGATTTCATTTGCTGCGATCTACTTTGTATTCAGCAAAGTGCTGCACTCATTCCTTCCCCCGGGAATATTCTTTTAGGAGTTATCAACACATGGAAATGTTTTTATCAAGTATTTTATCACTCCTTCATCCGGGTACTTTCCTGCTGATATTCTGCTCGGCAGCCCTCGGTATAGTGCTGGGAGCCATTCCCGGGCTGAGCGGAGGATTGGGAGTGGCCCTTCTTCTTCCCGTCACCTTCGGAATGGACCCCCATCTGGGACTGGCCATGCTGATCGGCATCTGGGTGGGAGGTGTTTCGGGAGCCATGGTCGGTTCCATACTCCTGGGCATTCCGGGCTCGCCATCGGCCATCGCCACCTGTTTTGACGGATATCCGATGACAAAAAACGGCCAGGCTGTAAAAGCTCTGGGAGCTGCTATCATTGCATCATTTCTGGGAACCTTCTTCAGCATTGCCATCGCCGCATTCCTCAGCCCCGTGATTGCCGATCTGGCACTGAAACTGGGCCCCTGGGAATATTTCTCCCTCGGATTCTGCGCCATTTCACTTGTGGCGGCCCTGTCCAGAGAGAATATCTTCAAAGGCCTCACTTCCGCGGCCATCGGTCTTCTCCTCAGCTCCGTCGGGTTTGCCCCCATTGACGGGTACCCCCGCTTTGCCTTTGGAAATATGTACCTGAACGGCGGATTCGACCTCATCTCTCTGATGCTGGGACTCTTCGCCATCAAACAGATCGTCCTGGACTACGGACGGGGACAGCAGGAACTGCCTCCCGTGGATATGAAAAACATCACCGGATTCGGTGTTACCTTCAAAGAGTTTATCGACAATATCTGGAACCTGATCCGGTCTTTCTTCATCGGTTTGTGGATCGGTTTTCTCCCGGGAATGGGAGCAGCCCTGTCGAACATGGTCGCCTATGCCCAGGCAAAAAGCAGTTCCAAACATCCCGAGAAATTCGGTACAGGCTGTATAGACGGGGTATTTGCCTCTGAAATTTCCAACAATGCCTCAGTCGGGGGGTCTCTGATCCCCATGGTGGCACTGGGAATCCCTGGGGACGGTACAACCGCCATTCTGCTGGGTGGTCTGATGATCCACGGAATCCAGCCGGGCCCTCTGCTGTTCACCAACAATCCGGCTATCGTCTTTACCCTCTTCGGAACAGCTCTTGTGGCAGCCTTTCTGGTTCTTCTGCAGCAGTTCTTCGGAATGAGACTCTTTCCCCTCATCCTGAAGATCCCCTACCACTATCTCTATCCGATCATCATCGTTCTGGGTTTTATCGGTGTATTCATCAGTTCCAGCACATCCTTCAACTTCATATTGCTTCTGGCTTTTGCGGCCCTGGGATTCCTCTTCGATATCGTCAAGATTCCCACAAGTCCCTTTATCCTGAGCTTTATTCTGGGCCCCATGCTGGAATCCAACCTGAGAAAGGGATTCACTTATACGGACCAGGGTATTCTGCCCTTCTTTACCAGACCCATTTCCGGACTGCTTCTGGCAGGCGCCGTACTGAGCGTTATTTGGCCCTATATCAGAGACGGGCTGAGGAAACGGACAAACAGAAAAGTCAGAAACTAGAGATCCCGTCAGCATCTTAAGTATCAGTATTAAAGGAGAAACTATGAAAAAGATCATCACTCTATTCGCTCTCATATTGACAGCCGTGGCTCTCTTTGCCGAAGGCCAGACCGACTCTAAAAAAGCTGCCGAATGGCCTGAGGGAACCGTCCAGTTTGTTGTACCGGCAAAAGCGGGAGGAGGAACCGATGCTGCCGCAAGAATACTGGCCAAGGCCCTGCAGGAAAATCTGGGCAAACCCTTTATCGTTGCCAACCAGCCCGCCGGAGGCGGAAGTGTGGCCTGTGAAACCGTCAGAACTGCCAAGAGTGACGGAAGCACCTTACTGTTTTACCATTCAAGCATGTTTGCCAATTACCATACGGGCCTGTACGACCACTCCCCTTCCGAGGAGTTCACAACCTGTTCCGTTATGCCTGTAGATGGCAGCTATGCTCTTGTCGTGGGCCCCGATTCTCCTTACAACAGCGTGGAAGCGCTCATCGAAGCCAGTAAAAAAACTCCCGACAAGATTACCCTGGGAGTTCAGCTGAAAGGTTCTTCCCACTTTATGTCCGGACTTTTGACCAAAGACAGCGGTGCCCGGTTCCGAATCGTGGAAGCCGGTTCGGATGCCGATAAGCTGGTTGCGGTCCAGGGAGGCAATCTGGATGCAGCCTTCATCAACACGCCCGGATCTCTGCAGTACGCGGAAGCGGGTAAACTGAAGATCCTGGCCACCATTGCCGGTTACCCTGAAAGAGATCCGGGAGCTGCCTCATACCCCTCTCTGAACGAGCTGGGCTATGAAAGTTCCGTCTACGGTCTGGATTTTTTCATTCTCGGTCCTGCCGGCATGGATGATGCCGTTACTGAAAAAATAAATCTTGCCTTCAAAGAGGTCCTCTCAGATCCGGCCATTATCGAACAGTTCAATAAAATGCGGATGCCCCTCAGCTATCTTAATTTGGAAGACAGTAAAAAACGCCTGACTTCCGGGGACAGGATGATCGGCGAAACCGCTGCCGTTCTCGGCCTGAAATAAAACACGGGAGCCACAAGAAATGAAATATGATCTCAATCCGGGTAAAAACCGGAGAAGTATCAATTTTCTGGACAATATATGCTATTCCCGGGTGAGGGATCTGGACGGGAATGCACTGGATCTGCATCTGTCCGTCATGGTACAGAACGGCAACAGCGAAATGCGACTGGCTGCCGGACTGGACGACGAGGCGGACAGGACGTTCAAACCGCTGATTATATGGATTCCCGGGGGCGGTTTTCGGGGCTGCGACAAAAACCTGATGGTATCGGAGATGCAGTTTCTGGCAGAAGCCGGATATGTTGTGGCTTCCATCTATTACAGGAGCAGCGCCCAGGGACACTATCCGGATCAAATCATTGATGTAAAAACGGCTATCCGTTTTCTTCGGACACATGCGGGGGACTACCAGATTGATCCGGAAAGAGTCGCCGTAATCGGAAGATCAGCCGGTGGCCACCTGTCCGCCATGGCAGCTATGAATCTGGAAGATAACATTTCTGAGGAATGGAAGGGTGTCTCATCAAAAGTTCAAGCCTGCTGCAACCTCTTCGGCCCAGTCAATCTTGTGAAACTTCTCGACAGCGATGTTGAGGAGATGAAAAACAACCCTGATTACAGGTGGAAGAGCATCGGAGAGACCCATGGCGGCGCACTGGTCGGGGAGAACGGACCGGAAGCATGGCCTAAACTGAGGGATGCCAGCCCGATCCATTACGTCAATGATGCCATGTGTCCCATGCTGATCCTGCACGGAGATCAGGACCCTCTTGTCCCCTACGAACAGAGCGAAGAGTTGTATGAATTAATTGCTCAAAAGGGTATGGAGGATCGTGTTGATCTTATTCGCATCATCAACGGCGGTCACGGCACCCGGGAGTTCTTCCAGAATCAGACAAAAGAGAGGATTCTTGATTTTTTTGACAAAATCCTGAAGTCCTGAATCAGGCAATTACCGCCATTTTAAGGTAATAGAGGATAAGATATGAATACATCCCGGACCAGACCGGTTCTGACAAACCCCTTTGACCTGCTGAAGCAGGGTTGCGAGCGTCCCTGGGAGGTCGCCGTGGCTCCCTTCAAAGTCGCTCCCCGAACCTGGTATGTAGGCAACAGCTGGGTGGGCGCCTATCTTCTGGAAAGTTCCGAAGGGCTGATACTGATCGACTCGACCATGCAGCCCCAGATCTACCTCGTATTCGAAAGCATAAGAATACTGGGGTTTGATCCGCGGGATATAAAAATCGTCCTTCTCTCCCATGCTCACTATGACCATGCAGGAGGGTTGAGGGCGACACTGGAACTCAGCGGTGCCCGACTCTATATGGCAGAAGAAGATGCCCGGATGCTGAATGAACGGCCCGAGCTGCTCCTTACGGAACAATACCCCTGTGGAGAGTTTAGTGCAGATGAGTTCTTTTCAGATGACCGGCCTGTAGTACTGGGAGACAGAGAGATCAAAACGGTTCATACCCCCGGTCACACACCCGGAACAACCTCCTTCTTTTTTGATGCAGGCGACGGAGACGGACCTGTCTACCGCTGCGGACTCCACGGCGGTGTGGGTGTAAATACCCTTACAGACGAATTCCTGAACCAGTTCGGACTGCCTGCTTCCTATAGGCATGATTTCCTGAACAGCCTGC
>QKJO01000185.1 GCA_003249275.1 Spirochaetaceae bacterium | reverse complement strand
CCCCACAGGGGGGTTGTTCTTGAGTCAAAACCTCTGGGATTGAAGAATACAGAACTTTCAATGCATCTGTCCGAAGTTCTGGGAATTCCCGTGCTTATCGAAAATGACGCCAACTGTTTTGCCTGGGGTGAAATTGCCGAGCGCGGGGATTTCAAGGGGAACCTTCTGTGCATGCTTCTGGAATTTCACAGCACAGGTAGAGGAAATGAATGGGATCAGGAAGTAGGGCTCGGAATTGTGACTTCGGGCGAAGTGTATCACGGCTCATCCTATTCAGCAGGGGAGCTCAGAATCTCTCCTGTGGAAGATTCCCTCAGAAATAAATTTATGGCACTCCTTGACTCGGAGGAGGGGCGTCCTGAGACTCTGGCCGGAGCCTACTGCAGGCAGATGTTTACAACCCTGCAGCCTGTCATTGCCACCCTGGATCCTGAGCAGCTGATTCTGGGGGGGGATTTTTTTGTCCAGAGACAGGTTCTGGAACCCTTTCTTGAAAAGGAAATCGTCCAGAGGTGGAAATTCTCTGAAAAAGGAATCTGGGAAGTCGCCTCGGGAGCATCATCATTCTTTGTAAGAACCATTTTTTCGTTCACCGACTACAACAGCTCAGCCATCTGCAAGGCGGAATGGGAAAATATATTGAAAAGAAAAACGGGAGGACACACAAGTGTTGAAGGGTAAGGCGGTCATAGGGCAGTCGGGAGGGCCGACAAGTGTGATCAATGCCAGTCTGGCCGGCGTCATTTCAAAGGCCCGGAAAGACGGGAATATTACAGGTATTCTGGGTATGAATTACGGCATTGAGGGTTTTATGAAGGAGGAGTTCATCGATCTGAATGCTCAGGGAGATGAAATCATAGACGGTTTGAGACAGACGCCTTCATCAGCCCTCGGTTCATCCCGTCATAAACTGGCGGAAGAGGATTTTCCGGTCATCCTGTCCGTACTTAAAAAATACGATATCCGATATTTTTTTCTCATCGGCGGCAACGATACTATGGATACGGTTCACCGTGTTACCGACTACTGCCTGAAGGAGGGCTTTGAACTCAGAGGGATCGGTATTCCCAAAACCGTGGACAACGATCTGTTCGGTACTGATTTTACACCCGGATTTCCCTCAGCCGCCCGGAGCAATATTCTGAATGTTCAGCAGGCGGGTGTGCTGGCCCGGGATATGAAAAAGGTGGATCAGTTTGTGGTCTATCAGACCATCGGCAGAGAAGCCGGGTGGCTGGCTGCCTCCACTGCCCTGGCCAGGCGGAAAGAGGGGGATGCCCCCCATCTCATCTACTGTCCCGAACTGCCTCTGAATCCGGACCAGATGATTGAGGATGCCCGTCAGTGCATCGCCCGGTATGGGTGGGTCTCCATTGTCGTCAGTGAAGGGCTGCTTTATGAGGACGGTACTCCCGTCAGTGCCGCAGGCACAAAAGATAAATTCAACAATACCGAGTTCGGCGCCATGGGAGGAGCCAGTGCGGCACTCAATGTCCACAAAATCCTTACTTCCGCTCTGGACGGCGCCCGGGGAGAATTCCAGATCACCGAATCCCTGATCATGAGCGCCTTTGACCGGGTCGAACAGATGGATCTGGACCTGGCGTTCTCCTGCGGTGAGGAAGCCGTCAGACTGGCATCGGACGGTTTTTCCGGAGTCATGGTGACCATTGAGAGGAACGGTTCCGCTCAGTTTTTTCTCGGCAGGGTTCCCCTGGCCGATGTGGCCGTCAGGGCCAAAGCCATGCCCAGAATCTATCTGAATGAAAGAGGAAATGATGTCACCGGGGCATTCATGGAATATATGGCTCCCCTTATCAGCCCTCTCCCACGTTTTACCGAATTGAAAAAAGTCTTCTACAAGGAGTGATTATGTCTGTTTTCAAAAAAAATATACTTGTTGTTCAGGCTCATCCTGATGATACGGAAGCCTGGTGCGGCGGGACACTGAAACTGCTCAGGGATAAGGGATTTCACATATCGATTGCCACGATGACCGCCGGGGGAATGGGCGGAATGTCCGGAAATGAGGCGGAGACCGTCAGGATCAGAAAGGCCGAAGCCGCCAGAGCTGCGGCAGTCATCGGAGCAGACTACTACTGTCTTGATCAGAGGGACGGATTCGTTTTTGACGGAGAGGAGGTCAGGCTGAAGATGCAGGACATTATCCGGAAAACGGAGGCGGGCATCATCATAACCCACCTGCTCAACGATTACCATGCGGACCACAGGGCGACGGCGGTCATCTGTGATGCCGCAGCCATGGTCAGCTCCCTCCCCAATATTCCTTCATCTGAGAAACCTCTGGAGATCACACCCCTTCTGTATCACAGCGCTCCCATGAGTCTGAGCGATCCTCTGGGGTTTCCCCTGCCGCCTCCCCACTTCTATGTGGATATAACAACATCCATAGACACAAAACTGGAAATGCTGGGATGACATGAATCTCAAATAGGACTGATGAAGAACATGCATAAAATTGATGACTTTTTCGGTGAGATGAAAAAATTCAGCCGTGAACTGGGTCAGTCGGTCGGTGTGGAGTATGCCGAATGTTTCTGGCAGCATCTGGGAGGCGGATTTCAGAAAGAACCCCTGATTCAGGACAGCCTCAAAGAATATATGATTAGAAGGACGCATTGATGAAAAGTAAGGAAAAATATTTGAACTATGCCCTCTGCAGAGAGATGATGGAAACTCCGGAAGTCATTAAAAACTTCCAGGTGGCCGATCTGGACAGCTTTGTGGAAGGGGCTTTGAAAAAAGAATCAGTTCTTCTGACAGGAGAAGGGTCGAGCCGGATTTTCCCGGCCAAACGGGCCATTTCCCAGTCTCTGAAAAAAGGTGAAAAGACAAGGTTTTTTACCGAAGGGTCCACTCAGGCAATGGAATATGATCTGTTCGGCGCAGCCGTCTTCGGATCTTCCAATTCGGGCAGGACAAAAGAGCTTATCAGACTTTTCAATAAGCTTTCCGGCGAAAAACATGACGCTCTTTTCGGCGTTACGGCTCATGCAGGATCTGCTCTTGAGGCATTAAGCAGGAACACATACGTTCTGGGATGCGGAGCGGAGAATGCCGTGGCTGCCACAAAAAGCGTTGCCGAGCAGGCACTGTTTTACGATGCCCTGAGGGCGGGTATGACCGGACGCAAACTGGAAGGTCTGAGTGATCTTTCAAATAAGGTGGATGAAGCTTTGAAGATGGACATCGATCCCGGGATTACCGCTCTGATCGCTTCCGCCGGCATGATCTACTTTGCCGGTATGAATACGGGAGTTGCCGAGGAGCTGACTCTGAAGACCAATGAGATCACAAGAAAAAAATCTGATTTTCTGGAGGGAACCTACGCCGCTCACGGTATTGAGGAGGTCATGGAACCGGGAGACGTCCTTGTCGTCGTTGATCCGATCAAAGAGGAGGAAGAGAAGTTCCTTGAGTGCCTTACCCGCGGCGTGGGTGTCAGGATTATCTCCATTGCCTCGAGAAAGACATCCTTTGACTACAGTATCGTTATACCCGAGGCGGGGGATTTTCAAAACTATGTGGAACTGGCCGCAGGCTGGAATCTTCTGGTGGAAACCGGGCTGCACCTGGGGATTGATCTTGATACGCCTGTGAGAGCCAGGAAAGTGGGTAACGAATACTCAGCAGGATAAGACAGCCGGCCCGGGTTTTCTCCGGCTACTGATCGTCATCCGAATGCATGAGCAGTTCATATTCGTTGGATGAGAGACTTGAAGAGTCTTCCGATGAACTGCTCAGTTTCTCAGTGATCTCCCGGCGGATGATCTGTACATCCTCCAGATGAGCCGCCATCTTTCTTTTCAGTTCGGGAAACCGCTCCAGGTCCCGGGACTGAAAGAAGGACCGTTTTTCCTCCGCCGTTTCAATCAGCTTTGAAAACTTGGTTTTCAGTTTCTGAATAGTGAATAAAAAATCGTTTCTTCTGATCAGGTAGGGATTTTCATTGAGAAGTTCATAGTGTCTGGTAAGTACATCATCGATGTCGAAGATCCGGTCTATCATTCGGGAGGCGAAAAACTCGCTGTCTATGGAGAGTTTAAGCCCGTTCTGGATATTCGTAATTTCCGTATGCAGATAGAAGAGATTATCCTCGTAATGAACCTTCTCGCTCATCTTTTTGCCCTCATCTTTAAATTGTACTATATGTTTCGGCAACATGGGCATTTAGCTTGACATCAATCAGCTGTTATGCTAATTTTTCACAGCCTCTTTATTTGCTCTGTAGGAGCAAATCATATTAGTCCGTAAGGAGGATAGAATGAGATCCTATGAATTTACAGCAGTTTTCCGCGTAAAGGAAGACAACTATGCAACCGGTCTCAAAGATGTAAAAGACATTTTTGAAAAGAACGGTGTCTCCATCACTTCAGAAGAAGATATGGGTGACAGACTGCTTGCTTATCCCGTCAAAAAAGAAGAACGCGGTCATTACCACCTGTTCAACATTGACGCTGATCCTGCAGGAATCCTTAAGATCGAAGATGCTCTGAAACTTCAGACATCTCTGCTCAAGTATCTTTTCGTTAAAAAAGAAAACTAAGGAGTTCCCATGGCAGAAGATTTAAATAGCGTTAGTCTCGTTGGAAGAGTGACCAGAG
>QKJO01000172.1 GCA_003249275.1 Spirochaetaceae bacterium | reverse complement strand
TCTACGACACGATCCCCGCCATGGCCATCCCCTTCTGGGGCAGCGCCTTCGGAACCTTTCTGCTCCGGCAGAGTTTTCTGGGCATACCACGGGATTACGGGGATGCGGCGCTGGTGGACGGGTGCAGCTGGTTTATGATCCTGCGTCACATCTATCTGCCCATGGCCATGCCCTCGGTGATCGCCTTTTCCATATCCACCATCAACTGGCACTGGAATGATCTTCTGTGGCCTATGATCGTGACCCAGAGCGACCGGACCAGGCCCCTGACGGCCGGTCTTCTCCGGTTCACCCAGCTGGGAGAAGTGGGTGCCCAGTGGGGACTCATGTCCGCAGCCACCCTGATAGTGGCTATGCCCCTCCTGATCCTTTTCCTTGTATTTCAGAAAAGGTTTATGGAAGGGTATATGAACTCGGGGCTGAAATGACGGGATATATTGAATGGAAATGGAGTGATCCCTCCCACTTCAGAGCCCACAGCAATGACTTCTTCCGCCCTGCCGAAGAGATTCTGAGGGAGATTGAGGATTTGATCCCTCCGGAGGAGAGAATCCCGGGACGTATCCTGCATGGAGACTTCAGCCTGCAGACGGAGACCGGTCTGACGGGATTGCGGGACCTTTCTTCGGGAACTGACGACTCTTTCTGGGCCTATCGCTCCGGGCGGAACATTCCTTCCCATCTGATTCTGGGAGAGAAAAAACCGACAGTCAGCATCTGCCTCTGGGGCCGATGGGAAAGGGAGGACCTCTTTATCATCCACACCCTCTATCCCGGACATGCCGCTCCCAAAGAGATCCATGACAAAACCCTGAAACTGGATGAAATTGCAGAATCGGTCAGATTCTGGAGCCGGCATGCCATCGTCACCGAAGAAGGAGCCTTCAGTTTTGAACCCTATGATAGAGAAACTAGACCGACAGTGGATTGAAGAAAATATAGATCTTGCAACTCCCGGTGCTGTGGTTCTGTTCGATATAGACAGTACAATCATGAATACTTCTCCGAGGAATTTCGCCATCCTTAAGGATGCGGAAAATCATTTTTCCTTCCTGGACGGCATAAGCCGTCAACTTGGTCCGTATCGGATGGGATGGAATATCTGCGACGACGTTGAACCGGTCCGGCCCCTCTCCCCGGATGAAAAAAAGAAACTTCATGAGTTCTGGAGTGAGCGATTTTTCTTTGATCCCTGGGTCAGGCTGGATACGCCCTATCCGGGTGTACAGGAACTGCTCGGATGGCTGGAGCAAACCGGAGTCAGACTTGTCTATCTGACCGGTCGGGATTCCGTCAATATGGCCGGGGGAACCATTGAAGCCTTCCGGAGCCACGGCATCCCTTCCGGTGAAAAGGTCACATTCCTGTTCAAACCCACCCAGGAGACGGAAGACCTGCCCTTTAAGAAAAGGGCATTTGAGGAGATAAACCGGATGGGGCGGGTGGTTCTGGCTGTAGAGAATGAACCGGCCAATGCCAATGCCATGCTTGAGGCTTTTCCCGCCGCCGCCGTTGCACTGATCGAAACGATCACCGCTCCCGATCCCGCCCGGCCCCGCAAAGAAATAATCCGCTTCAAGGGATACACCTGAGCGTCAGCCGATCTCAACCTTAAGTATGAGAAGCCGTAAATTTTTCAAATCATACTTTTAAATGATTACCTTTCCTGAATTTTTCCCTAGAGTCCGGAAAGATTCAGGAGGGTTTCCATGAAAAAAATCATTTTCTTTTTTATCCTTTTTCTTCCGGGTTCCTTCTGCCTTTTCTGCGAGAGTTATTCGGAAAAGAGTCAGTATGTGCTTGTGAACCCCATATTTATCCCCGCCGGAACCATCAACCTGGAATACGAACGCCAGGCTTTCGCTCCTGCGGTCAGCATGGGCGTATCGGCCTGGCACGAGTACCTTGATGTGAAGGCCAGATGGTATTATGCCAAAGGTCTGTATTACTTTTCCGGAACAGCGCTGAAGGGTCTGGGGGCGGGGCCTCTCATCGGGACAATCTGGTCGAAAAAAGGAGACGATTTCGGACTGATGGCGGGACTGATCCTGCAGTACAACCTTGCTTTCGGAAGGGATAAACGGGGAATGGTCGGAGCCGGTGCCGCCGTCAGGGGAAATTCGCTGACCGGAGATGCCGGAAAAGCACTGGGAAACATCGACGGAGAGGTCCGCCTGGGCATCGGATACAGATTCTGACGGATGAGATAATCAAATTGACAAGGCCGGATTCGGACGTTAAATTCTACGAATGGATTCCCAAAGCCGGCATATCATATTTTTCCTGTATGCCCTGATTTTATTTGTCAGCAGCTCGGGGTTTGCGTCTCTTTTTCTCCTGTTCAGAAGGGCGGGAGGCAGGATACTGAAAGAGCTGCTGCAGTTAAACGGCATCTTTCTCCTCTTTCTGATATTTCAGTTTGTCCTGACCTATCTGCGCAGTACGGGGCTGATGACCGGACTTCCGTCCGCAGGTATTCACGTCATTATTTTTTTGTGGGGAATCCTTATATTTGTTCTGCTGTACAAAATTTCAATCACAGTGTCACCGGTTCAAAAAGGGCTGATACTGACAGTGACTCTTTTGAGAATCGCAGTGCAGGGACTCGGCCTTCTCCCTCTGATACAGACCTCCGGGATTGTAATGCTCCCGGTCAGAATGGCTTTCATTGTTGCCGGATCTCTCTATCTGTTCCTGATCGGTTTCGCCTTTGCCCGCAAAAATGAAGTTCTGACAGAAACGGAGAAGGAAGGACTGGAGATCATCGGCTTACTGGGAAGGAGTCTTATGATCTTTGCTCCCCTTTCCATGATCTACTACCTTGTCAGTTTAATCTTTCAACTGTCGGGGCTCTGGAATATCCTCCTGGATTACGCTCTCCTTCTCCTGCTCTCCCTCATCTCCATCCGGACATTGCTCGGCCGTCCTGAAAAATCGATTCTCAAAGAAGAAGAGATCAATAACAGGCTGTTGGAGGAATACGGGATTTCTCCCAGGGAAAAGGATGTTCTCCTCCTGATCGCCAGAGGTCTGAGCAATCAGGAGATAGCGGACAGGCTTTTCATATCCCTGACCACCGCCAAAACCCATATTTACCATTTGTTTCAGAAGACCGGATCGAAGAACAGAATAGATCTGCTGCAGAGGATTTCCGGCGGCTGACCCGATGCAGACAGTCAATAGGTAATCAGCGATGCCGCCACGGCCAGTCCAGCCCCGGAGGCAATCATCATGACCTTGTCTCCTCTTTTAATCCGTCCATCCAGAGCGGCATGATGCAGAGCCATGGGAATGCAGGCGCTTCCCGTATAACCGTATCGGTCCATCACCCAGCTTGTCTTTGAGCGGTCCTGTTCCAGAACATCCATCACATCCAGGATGACCTGCCTGTTGATCTGGGTGAACAGGTAGTGATCCACATCGTTACGCGCAAGGCCGCACTTTTCCAGCAGCCTGTCCGCCACTTCGGGCCAGAGCTTGACGTTTCTGTCACCGGGGAGCCGCTGCAGAAGCTGAAGACCGTACTCCCCTTTTTCAAGCCGTTCCGCGGTCACAGGCTGTTTCGTACCGCCGCTGTAGACGCCGATGTAGTTCCACTGGGTGCCGTCGGCCAGAAGCTGCCCGCCCAGATAGCTGTCTCCGCTGTTCTCCAGAATCACCGCTCCCGCACCGTCGGCGAAGATGGAGTAGCCGAACACATCCCCGGGTCTGAAAAAGGCAGGCATGTTGTAGACGCCGATGACACAGGCATACCGGAGGGAGGGATCGGACTTCAGCAGAGCCTGGGCATTATGGAGAGCCGTGACAAAACTGGCGCAGCTTGAAACCACGTCAAAGGCACCCGTATACTTCTGACCGCCCTGGATTCTTCCCTGGACAAGCATGCTTGTGGCCGGAGAGATATGCTCGGGCGTATCGGTGCCCACAATGAACAGATCCACCTCTTCTGCCGAAATCCCCGCAGCAGCAATGGCCCTGCGCGCCGCCTCTTCGGCAAAATCCGCCGTCGTTTCCTCGATTCCCCTCAGATGGGCGATATGCCTTTTTTCGATCCCCAGCTTTTGACTGATTCTGTCGCCGTCAAATTCTATTCCGGCCAGATCCATGACATCCTGATGGCTCAGAGCATCTCCGGGTGCATAGACTCCGGTCGACAGTATTTTCATAATTCAACTCCTCTTTTTAAATATCCCGCCATGGTTTTCAGAAATTCCGCCGGATCGGCGATCCTGTTGTTCAGCAGACCTTCAATCCCGATATAGTGGGAAAGTCCGATCAGAAAGTTGGCTGTGATCTGCCTCTCCCCTTCATCGGCCACAGGCAGGGTTTTCATATACCCGCGTTCAAACTTGTCATAGTACTCACGGACCCAGGGCTTGCTGACGAATTCCGCTTCGCGCACGATGGAGTAGAACTCTTTGTGGTGATTCATATAGGAGAGGAAGTAATAGATACCCAGGATCTCCTGCTCATAGCGGCTGTTCAGGGACTGTATGTGCTCCGAAAGGAACTGACGGAGCCGGTGCCCTATGAGGGTGATGATTTCGGAAAAGAAGACCTCTTTCTTATCAAAATAGGTATAAAAGGTCCCTACGGCCAGATCGGTCTCCCGGGCGATGTCGGAGACACCTATGGC
>QKJO01000053.1 GCA_003249275.1 Spirochaetaceae bacterium | reverse complement strand
CCCTCGGGCTTTCCATTACGGCCCTGGCTGAACCCTGGGGCAATCAGGTGGTCTATCTGGGAACCCAGTATGATTATGTCACATCCACAGCCTCTCAGAGTGTCTACATCTATGACTATCTGAACGGAACGACACAGGTTGTTGATCTTGATCCCTCCCTTTTTATTCTCAGCGACGGAAGTCTGACGGGAGACTATTACTACGGTCTTGACTCCTATCCTGATTATGAATTAGTCAATGAAATCCGCAGTTTTATAATCTGTCAGAGGCTGACGGGAACCGAATCGGACAGTGCCAGCTTCAAAATCATCAAAAGCGACGGTTCCGTCGACTTTGATGCGGCCGGGACCTATGACTACCAGAAGATCGGCGCTGCCCGGTGGCTCGGTCAGGAAGAGGTCATCATGACGGTCAGGAGAGATGATCGCTGGCAGGTCATTACGGTCAACAGTGCGGGAGAGGAACGAATTCTTTACAAGGCGGATTCGAGGGTTTATTCCATGAACGGTCTCTCCCTGAGTCCTTTGAAGGACCGTGGAATGACCCTTCTCAAATACAATGAAAATGACTCATACGGAGAAATACTCATTCTGAGTATTCAGTAATCTCACTTTTAAAACCTTCCGTCAGGTCTGACATTAGGATCTGAAACTCCCTCTCAAAGTCTTTCCTGATCTCCCGGAGAAATCTCATGACTTCCTGTACGGGTATGTCTCTGCTGCTTCTGTAGTTGACCCTGAAAAGGGCATTTTCAAGGCCCGTTTCGGTGTTGAACTCTCCGAACCAGTCCTCCCTGCAGAGGTGGCCTGCCAGTCGCGGAAAGGACCCTGGAATGGAACCGGCTGTCCTGCTCAGAACAGCGTAAACTCTGACGGCAAAATCATGAAGCGATTCTTCCGAATATGTATCCCAGCGAAGGGCCAGGAAATGATCGCAGATGATATCAACAAGGACGCCCGCATAGGGGAAGCCTTTTGCCGAAAGGAAGGCCCTGAGTTTTTTGAATGATTCGTGAGCATCAGTGAACCGGTCGATCCGCTGATGGAGTTCCATGCCCGCCCTGATACGGGGCGACAGATATTCCGTATCTCCGGGTCTGATCATATCACAGGCCAGATTGCCGAGGAGGATTTCTTCGGATGGAGGCGAAAGAAAGGCATGAGCCAGGTAGTTCATAAAAAAAGGGTAACCCTCGCGAGTTCCCCTGTCAACACGGTCGACGCGGGATTCCCTTCCATTCATCTGCATCCTGCATCTTCATTACAGGCCTTCTTCATATGCTGGCATTCGGCATCCTGCCTCATTTCCGCTCCAAGTATTCGCGCGCATATTCAGATTCGAATCCCGCAAAATAAAAAAACCTATCTTGCGATAGGTTGTATTTGATCGACGCGGGATTCGAACCCACCACCTCTTCCTCCGGAGGGAAGCGCTCTATCCAAATGAGCTAGTCGACCTGATGGTCAGTACAATAATCCATATGGACAGACCTGTCAACATGATCGACGCGGGATTCGAACCCGTGCTTCTTCAACCGGAGCAGACCAAGTTTTACCCCTCACGATTTGAACCTCTCTTTCTTTTATTCTTCAGAAAAATATTTTATAGTTTATCTATTGTTGTGAAGCTGCGTTTTATGTCTGGATCGGATACAGGCCTGAAATTTCTGGCAGCGTAGAAAGATCACGAAAGGAGTAATAATGAGTATCCATATCGGAGCAAAAAACGGGGACATAGCCGAGACAGTTTTAATGCCGGGAGATCCTCTGAGAGCCAAATATATTGCGGAGAATTTTCTGGATAATCCCGTCTGCTACACGGAAGTCCGGGGCATGTACGGTTTCACAGGGACTTACAAGGGTAAAAAAGTTTCCATTCAGGGCAGCGGGATGGGTATTCCCTCCATCAGCATCTATGTCAATGAACTGATCAGCCAGTACGGCGTCAAGAGGATCATGAGAATCGGTTCCTGCGGATCCCTGAGAGAGGAAGTGAAAATCCGGGATATCATTCTGGGAATGAGCGCCTCGACCAACAGCAGCATGAACGATATCACCTTCCGGGGTATGACCTTTGCTCCCACCGCCAGTTTTGAACTTTTTTCCAAGGCGGTAAAGGCTGCCGAAAAACTGAATATTCCTTTTCATGCCGGGAACATTCTTTCGACGGATATCTTCTACAATGATGATCCTGATGAGTGGAAAATCTGGTCGGCCCACAATGTACTGGGTGTGGAAATGGAAGCAGCGGCTCTCTACACTCTTGCGGCAAAGAAGGGAATAGAAGCTCTAACCATCCTGACAGTCAGCGATTCACTGGTGACCCACGAGGCAACGTCTTCGGAAGAGAGGGAAAAAACCTTCACTCAGATGATGCAGCTGGCTCTTGAGACGGCCGTTTCCTGAAGGGAAAAGGCAATAAAAAAAGGGCTGAATCATCAGCCCTTTTTTATCGGATCAGCACTCCAGTGCCATGATTTTGTCGACCCGTCTCTCGTGCCTGCCTCCCTCAAAATCGGCATCAATGAAGGCATCCACCATATCCGTGACTTTCTCCGGATAGTCGATCCTTCCGCCGAAGGCCAGGAAGTTGGCATTGTTATGCTTTTTTGTCATTTCCGCGGCAAAGCAGTTCTGCACAAGGGCGCAGCGGATACCTTTGACCTTGTTGGCGGATATTGAAATACCGATGCCGGTTCCGCAGAGAACGATTCCGAAATCATACCCGCCCTTCAGATATTCCCGGCAGGCCAGTTCGGCCATATCGGGATAATCCGCCGCTTCATCTTCGGCAAGACCCAGATCCACAACTTCATATCCTCTTATTTTCAAATGGGACGCGATCTCATTTTTCATTTCAACGGCACCATGATCGTTGGCCATCACTACTTTCTTCATCTCTGTGCTCCTCTTCTGATGCTAGTATATATGTTCCGGACCTGTCAAAGGTTTCAACTTAGAAGCGCTTCATCATTCAGAAATTCTTCCTTCCTGATGGCGTGGAATTTCTCAACCAGGGCATTGACTGTGAGACCTTTTTTCTCCTCACCCTGAATATCCATGATGATCTCGCCCTTGTCCATCATGATCAGCCGGTTGCCGTAATCTATGGCATGCTGCATGTTGTGTGTGATCATCATGGCGGTCAGGTCGTACTCCTGAATAAACTGGAGTGTCAGTTCCATGACTTTAGAGGCGTTCCGGGGGTCCAGAGCCGCCGTGTGTTCATCCAGCAGGATCAGTTCCGGTCTGGACATAACCATCATCAGAAGGGTCAGAGCCTGTCTCTGTCCGCCGGAAAGGAGGGCGACATTGTCCTTCAGTCGGGATTCCAGGTTCATCTCCAGACGGGTCAGAAGGGTCCGGAACTCCTCCCGTTTCTTTTTGTTCAGAGACCTGCGGACTTTCTTGATGCCCTTGTAGCCGGCAATGATCATATTGTCCTCGATGGACATGTTTCCGGCCGTTCCTAGAAGGGGATTCTGAAAGATCCTGCCGATGAAGGCCGATCGTCTGTACTCGGCCATGGATGTGACGTCTTTATCGTTGAAGAGTATGGTTCCTGAAGCCACAGGATCGTGTCCGGAGAGGGCGTTGTACAGGGTTGTTTTACCCGCACCGTTGGAACCGACGATGGTGATGAAATCACCCTGATTCACCTTCAGATTCACATCCTTGAGGACGTGGTTTCTATTGGGAGTTCCCTCCCCGAATATCATATTTAAATCTTTGACAACGATCATCTTTTACCTCTGAATGCTTTTAAAAAATCTCTGTTTTTCATCTTGGATATTGTCAGAGACAGTATGATAAGAAGTCCGGTGATCAGCTTCAGATCGTTGGGAGTCAGATGGATATAGTAACCATAATAGCGTCCGTAGAACATGATGGCCTTGAAAAGAATGGATCCGAGCAGGACCCGGAAGGTGAGGATGCTGATCTTGTTCGACCGGATCAGAAACTCTCCCAGCATGACCATGGCGAGTCCGGATACGACGATTCCCTGACCCATATTCACATCGGCAAAGCCCTGATACTGGGCAAAGAAGGCGCCGGAGAGGGCGACCAGGCCGTTGGACAGGCTCAATCCGATGATCTTCATGGTCGCGGGATTGACACCCAGGGTGATGATCATCTGCTCGTTGTTGCCCATGGCTCCCAGAGACAGTCCCATATCGGTAAGGAAAAAGAGGTCAAGAAGGAACTTTATGACGAAAAACACAATCAGAAAAAGAAGAAGCAGGGTCAGAGAATAGGAAAGATAGGGCTGGGCAATACCCATGACGTCATCGATCATGGTCCGTACTTTGAGAAGGGGCAGGTTGGCCCGGTTGCCCAGAACACGGATGTTTATTGAGTAGAGCATTGTCATTGTCAGGATACCGGCCAGAAGGTTGGGTACCTTTAGTTTGTTGTGGATCGTCGCCGTCACAGTTCCCGCCAGAGATCCCGCCAGAAAAGCGATGATAAGAGCCAGAAAGGGATTCATCCCGGCCTGAAGACAGCTGCCGGCTGTTACTGCCCCAAGGGGAAAACTGCCGTCAACCGTCAGATCAGGGAAATCCAGAATCCTGAAGGTGATGAAGACACCCAGTGCCAGTATTCCGAATATAAGTCCTTCTACAAGTATTCCTTCAATCAT
>QKJO01000247.1 GCA_003249275.1 Spirochaetaceae bacterium | reverse complement strand
ATATTTACATACAAACAAATACGAAACGAGTCTCTGAGATTGTTCAATTTTAAAACTATGTAAATACTAAAAAAACGAGAGGTAACAGAATGGAAAAAAAGAGGTTTTTCTATCTGGCGCTTTCTCTGACAGCTCTTGTTCTGATAAGCAGTTGTTCAGAAAAAAAAGAAGCGGCCCAGATGGAAGAAACAGTCGTCAATGAGACACCGGAAGCCAAGGGGATTACTCTGGAGAATGCCTTCTATTATGACCATGTGGACGGTCATAAAAAGGTTGAGAAAATTCCGGCAGTGGTTCTTTTTGAGTATGAGCAGCTGAAGAGCGTGCGGTATCAGATCGCCTATATCGCCTGTACCTGCCGCGGAGCGGAAGTCAATTACTGGTCGGTCGCCAATATTGAAATCAGCAAAGAAGACAACACCATCAGCCATATCTCCTATGGTGAGGATTCGACGACCCATTATTCGGCCGGTCTTTACGGCGACAGCACCGAATCCTGGGACGGTACACCCGTAAAAGAGCTGTTTTTTGATCATTTCATCGGTGATTATATCCTTGGCAAATCGGAGGCGGAAATCGATGCCTATGAACCGATGCACGGCGAAGTGGACACCTATACCGGTGCAACCGTAACTCCCAACAATGCCATGAGAATGCTCCAGGGACTGTTTGAGTATCATAAAGCCCGTTACTAATGTGAATCATTAAATTTTATACAACAAAGAGGAAAAAAATGTTTAGAAAACTATCTGTACTGGTATTTGCTGCCCTTATGTCTGTTGCTCTGCTGTCCTGCGGCGGAACCAAAGAAGCCGGTCTGAAAGGGACTGAAGAGATCACCATGGCTACCGTGGACCAGTATCTCGGTCAGGATATCCGGTTTGTGGATCTGAGAGACTTCGCCGATCTTTTCAACGGCGGTCGTATCGCCGGATTTGAATCCGTTCCTTTCTTTCAGTATCTTGAAGGCCGCGGTCTTGTCCGTACCAACGGCTGGGAATTCTCCGCCGCCGATATCAAAGACGCCGCCATTCTTGAGAATGTGTTCGGACCCAAAGACGGAGCCATCGTTCTGATGTGCGCCTCCGGAACCAGAGCCGGTTATGTCAAAGACGCCCTTAACAGCCTGGGTTATACAATGGTTTACAATGCCGGCGGTATGAAGGACTACAACGGAACTCACAAGATCCTGGGCGACGGCGAATACAACGGCCTTGCCGTTCTTCCTGCAGCAGTCAGCATGGAGAACATCGACAAGCTTCTGGACCGGAAAGGTGCAAAATATGTGGACCTTAGAAATGTAAGTGATAAATACAAAGCCGGTTATATCGACGGATTTGAAGTTGTGTCTTTCTTTGAATATCTGGATAACAATGCCCTGAAAAGAAACAACGGCTGGAATTTCTCTGCAGACGATGTTGTCAGCAAAGTCATTCTGGAGAATATCTTCGGCGACAAGAACCGCGAGATCTTCCTGATGTGCGCATCCGGTACCCGTGCGGGATATGTTAAAGATGCCCTTGAGAGCCTGGGATACAAAAAAGTCTACAATGTAGGCGGTATGAAAGATTACAAAGGTGAGCGCAAAGTTTTCGGTGACGAAACCTTTACTCTGGCTCTGAAATAATTTTTCAGTAGATTTTAAATGCAGAAAGCCCCGGAAGCTCCCGGGGCTTTTTCTATTTCAGGATCGAACAAGCCAGGAAACCCTCAACCCTTCTCAGTCATTCTCTGCGCCAGCTCCCTGTTCTTGCGGATGATGGACAGGTCGGAGAGGCGGAGGGCCTTTTCGAACCGCTCCAGGGCCCCTGCCGGGTCATTCTTTTTGTTGAGGAGGATTACACCCGCCTCGTTGAGCCCCTGATACTGGCTCTTGTCCAGGGCAAAGGACCTGTCCAGAAGTTCCAGGGCCCTGTCGTAATCTCCCTGTTCCGAAAGGGACCGGCCTTCCTTTAATAGCTTCAGACTTTCCTGTGCATCGGCAAAGGCCTCTTCCTTTTTGCAGATGCCGATACGCACCGACAGAAACCTCTTCATTGTTTCATTCGAGCAGTCCTTCAGGGTCCGGGTATAATAATCCAGAGCCTCTTCACGTCTGCCCCAGTTGTAGTACAGATCCCCCAGGGCCAGGGTCCGGGAAAAACACTCGCCGAAGTCGTCCATCTCCTGTTTGAACCAGGGTTCGGCCTCGGCAAACTGCTCCCGGGCCATCAGGCAGACACCGATGTTGTGCCGGATGCCCTGCACGGTTTTTCCGGTTTTGTAGAACTTCTTGAAAAGGGCCTCGGCCTTCTCATACTCCCCTAACGCCAGAGAGTTGAGGGCCTGTCGGTACATCAGTTTTTTGAAAAGCATCGGGTCATCCTGTATGTGTGATTTGGTGTTGTGCCGCCTGTGACCCGGACGGCCCCCCGAAGGAGACCGCCCGGAATCAGAACGGGCTTACATAAAGATAGAGAGAATGGCGACAAAGATAAAGGCGACCACACCCTCGATCAGGGTGGCTGTGGTGTAGGCCTTGTAGGACGTGGGAACATCCATGTTGGAGAACTGGGAAACGACCCAGAAGTAGGAGTCGTTGGCGTGGGAAACAACCATGGCTCCCGAACCGATGGCCAGTACTGTCAGAGCCGGGTTCAGACCGAGCACCGTCAACAGGGGCGCCATGATGGACGCTGTGGTGATGATGGCCACGGTGGAGGAACCCTGAGCTGTTTTCAGTGCTGCAGAGATTATAAAGGGCAGGAAGATGCCCATATTGAGACCGGCCATGGTGTTGTTGATAAACTCGGCCATGGGAGAGGCCTTCAGGATGGAACCGAAGGCACCGCCGGCACCGGTGATGGCCAGGATCAGAGCGGCGCTCTTCACACCCTCTTCCATCCAGGTTGAAATGGCTGCGCCCTTTTCACCCTTTTTGACAAGAGTTATAGCCAGGAACACACCCAGCATCAGAGCGGTAACGGGGTCTCCGATAAAGCTCAGGAACTTGGCGAACCCGCCGGCGCCGAAGGGCTTGGTGGGGTAGGCGGCGATGGACTTGAGCAGGATCAGCACGATGGGAACCAGAAGGGGCAGACTGGAGCGGAAGGCGCCGGGCAGCTTGCCGTATTTCTGTGTCAGCTCTTCGTAGGTCTCTTCAATATCCGATTCGATATTGAATTTTTTGGCATACTTTGTGGCCCAGAAGTAACCCGAGAGCATGGCGGGGATGGAGACTATAAGACCCAGGCCGATGACCATACCCAGGTCGGCGCCCAGAGTACCGGCGGCCGCGATGGGACCTGGAGTGGGGGGAACCAGAGTGTGGGTGGCGTAAAGACCTGTTGCCAGGGCAACGGCCATGATGGACATGGACTTGCCGGTTTCCTTGGCAAGAGCCTTGTTCAGGGGAGTCAGGATAACGTAACCGGAGTCACAGAAAACGGGGATGGAGACGACATAACCTGCAAGGCTCATGGCCAGAGGAGAGCGCTCCTTGCCCACGACCTTCAGGATGGCCTGGGTCATGGAGAGGGCGGCGCCGGTCTTCTCGAGGATCGTACCGATGATCGTACCGGCGATGATGACGATACCGATGTAACCCAGAGTACCGCCGAAACCGTCTCTGATCTTTGAAACGATGTCGCCCAGGGGCAGACCGATTGCCAAACCGTAGAGGAAGGCGATGGTGATGAGAACGACGAAAGCGTTCATCTTGAGCTTGGCTGTGGCGTAGATGATGAGGGCTACGGCAACGACAAGCAGGATAAGAGCTAATCCACCAGATACCATATAAATCTCCTTTATGGAAAATGATTGTCCTTTCATTTTAGGAGAGGAATTTCCCCTTGGATATGGCAACTATGGAGGGGTTTTGTTACAAAAACTGTGCATTATGCACAGTCAGGAGGAAATGAATTTCTCAAAGTTGATAAGGAAAAAGAGGAACTCCCTCCCCGCGGGATCGGCGATGATATCGATGCCGAAGATCTCCCTGATCCGGTCGATCCGGGAAGTGATGGTGTTCCTGTGAACCCCCATCTCCGCCGCCGCCGACTTGATGCTTAAATTGGAGTGGATAAGGGTGCGGATGGTCTCGTAAAGGAGCTCCTTGCGGGAATCGGACAGAGTGTCGTTGATGCTCCGGAACACGGTCTGGAATTCGGTTCCGGGAATGCGGGAGAAAAAGTAGGACTGGACCCGGTCCATAAACCAGACAGGTTCGCCCGTGGAAGGGTCATGGTTCTTAACCAGCCAGGAAGTCTGCCGGTAGGCCTCCCTGTAGGAGACGAACCTCTCCTGAACCGACCCGAAGTGGAACCTTGGACGGCAGCCGGGCAAGCTCCCCTCCATGCAGCTTTTGAGGAGGGACGCCAGACGGGAGGTCTCCTGCCTGATCCGGCTCACAATCTCGGACCGGGGAATGGGCATGACCCGGAAGATCAGCACATCTCCTTCCCTCACGGCCATCAGGATATCCTGGTCCCCCAGAAACTCGGACTCTTTGATGCAGGCCAGGATATCGCTCACCCGGGCGGAATCGTCAAAGGTGATAAGAACGGGAATCCGGGGCAGGGACTGCCTGTACCCCAGGTGGAGAGCCTGGGCCTCCATGGCCGCCGGGTCGGGAGGGGTGTCGTAGAGGAGGGTATCGGTGAACCTCTTCCT
>QKJO01000137.1 GCA_003249275.1 Spirochaetaceae bacterium | reverse complement strand
GGGTGAGGTTCTGGCGCTGCAGCCCACGGCCAGGACCGTGGGACTCAGCACGAGGATATCTCCCCCCTCTATGGAATCGGACTGATTATAATCGTACCACAGGGGAGCATCCTGCCCGGCGAAATCCCTATGAAATCTGTTGATGAAGGAGAGAATCATGGGCTCCCTGCTGCGGGCATTGGTCTTCATGGAGTTGATGACGATCCCCCCCCCGATGACGGCACCGGGATCACGGGTAAAATAGAGATTGGGCAGAGGGTCGATATAAAAGGGATAATCGTCGGTGATATAGTAGGAAAGGCTTCTGTAATCCTCTACATTGGCAATCTCGTTTTTGTGAAGTCCGCCGATCAGGATGCGGGTCAGTTCCTCAGGGGTCCGGGAGAACAGATGGTTCAGAATGGCATCCCGTTCCTTGAGGCGCATGATTCCCGTATAATCGGAGAGCTCTCTGATAAACAGCTCCCGGACCTTCTCCTCCTGCAGGATATCGAGGAGCAGTTTATCATAGTAAAGGACATCGCACCCGTGTTCACGGAGGACGGAGGCGAACATATCATGTTCCTCCTGCATCCTGCCCAGCCAGGGAATGTCGTCGAACAGGAGTTCCTCCAGATACTGGGGAGTCAGACGTTCCAGTTCCAGTCCCGGCCTGTGAAGCAGCACGGATTCCAGTGTTCCGATTTCAGAATTGACATGGTAGAAAGGAGAATTGATCATGGAACCCTGCCTGTAAAATTGATGATCCATCATATAGGATAACACGTGGATTGGCAAATCGGCTCCTGCCCTTAATCAGCTGATCATCCGCCCCGCTTTCTTCAATGCTTCCAGGTCAAGTTTCTTCATTCGGAGGAATGTTCTTGTAACGGCTGACGCCTGTTCCGGATCCTCCGTTGAAAGAAGTTCATCCAGAGCAGCCGGAACAATCTGCCAGGAAAAACCGAACCTGTCTTTCAGCCAGCCGCACTGCTCTGCCTCCGGATGAGCGGACAAGGCATCCCAGTATCGGTCAATCTCTTTCTGATCATCGCAACTGACCATGAATGCAAGCCCTTCATTGAAGGAAAACCGATGATCGAAAGCACTGTCCATGGCGGCAAAAGAGATGCCGCAGAGTGAAAACCCCTCATGCATCACCATGGTACTCTCATTGGGAGCGGCATCCTCGCCGTAACGGAGGATGTGTTCCACTCCCGCATCGGGAAAGAGGGCGGTATAGGCATCAACAGCTTCCTCGGCCCTGCCGCATTGTTCCCCTGTAAACATGAGTGTCGGAGTGATGAACTGACTGTTCCCCGGCTGCCGGGTGTACATGATCTGCCAGGAGAGGCCGTACCTGTCCTCCAGCCAGACATACCGTTCGCTGAAGGGATAGGAGTCCAGTGGCATCAGCTCCTTGCCGCCCTGCACCATCAGTCCCTCCCTGATTCTGTCGACCTCCTCTTTCCTGTGACAGCCGACCAGGAAGGAAACGGACGGATTGATTCTGAACTCGGGCCCCGCAATGAGCAGGATAAACTCAAAACCGCCGATATCCATGACGACCGTGTCCACATCCCCCGAGGGAGTGTCCCTGATCACACTTCTTTTTACAATCCGGGCATTTTCAAATACACTGCAGTAGAACCCGGCCGGATCTTCGGGATATCGGTCCATCCACAGATAGGGAATGATTTTCTGCATATTGTCTCCTTCCATTCATTACTGTTTTAATAGTTTTTATCCCGAATATCAAAAACCGGAACGTCCCGGACACCGTTGTTCAGTCATTCTGGCTTTTTAAAAATCTCTTCTCCGACAAAAAAGAGTGCTCCCTTTTTGAATTATGCTATAATTATTGATGTCAGGCTGACGGAACAGATAAGGAGAATGAATGGATCTGTCATCGGAAATCTTCGTTTTATGCATCTTTCTAGTCGGTATTCTCCTCTTTTACAACCTGCTTCACAATTCTGAGCTTCCCGGAAGACGCTATTTTTTCCTGTCCATGCTGGTTTTTCTTCTGTCCAATATCAGCACGGTAGTGGAAGAGTTCATTTTCAATGCCTTTTTCAATACCCTGGAACACCTGTCGATCGGCGCCGCCTCCCTGCTGCTCCTGGTGGCTATCATCAAAATGACGGCGATTGAGTCAAAAGAAAAAAAGGACAGGTCCTGAGGATGAATCTTGTCGTTCTGTGCAATCTTCTGGCTGCGTTGGCACTGATCACGGCGGAATTCCGGCTCTTTTTCCGCAGAAAACAGCTGAAACTGACTCAATGGGTACTGGCTCCACTGGAAATATCGATCTTCCTCTATTTTTTAATTGCCCTCTCCAATGTTCTGGAACATGGAGGAATCACGGGCTTCTTCGATCCCTTTGAGGATATTGCAGAAATTATTTTCACATTCACCTTTCTCTTCTTCATCAACAACTGGCGTTCCCAGAAATCCATGGAGACGATCAGGAACAAGGAGAGCTGGCTGAACTCCGCCTTTGAATACCTCCCCGAGGGAATCATTACCACCGACGGCGACGGTAAAATCCAGTTTCTCAACAGGGAGATGGAAGATATGACCGGCTGGTCGAGAGCTGAGGCAAGAGGCAGGGATGCCGGTGATATTCTCGTCTTTGCCGACAAGGAATCCGGAAAACCGGTGAACTACAACCCCTTCAGAGCCCTTCTGTCGGAAAGTCCTGCAAACAGGTTTCCCAGAGGAATCTTCATCCGGAACCGGAACGGGGAGATGACCCTCGTTATGAACAGCGTCTCCCTGATCCGGAATCCCGAGGGGAGAGTCCTGGGGGCTGTGGGGGCATTCAGGGACATCGGTGAATTCGATTCCCTGATGGAACAGCTGACCCATACCCATAAAATGGAAGCCATCGGCCAGCTTGCCGGCGGGGTTGCCCATGATCTCAACAACATGCTCGGCGGCATTCTGGGAGCGGCCGACCTGCTGAAACTTGAATTCTCCGAAGACGGTATTACGGGTTATGACAAGATGATCGATATCATTATCAATTCGACCATCAACGGCAGAGAACTGACCTCCAACCTTCTGGCCTTCAGCCGCAAGGGAAAGATCCTGTCCACACCGATCTCCATGAATGATATCATCGTTAAAACCGCAGCCATCGCCGAGAGAACGATCGGAAAGCAGTACGCTTTGACGACAGAAATCCCTATCGAACCTCTTCTGATCGTGGGCGATCCCTCACAGATCCAGAATTCTCTTCTCAATCTTATTCTGAACGCCAGGGATGCCCAGCCCCGGGGCGGTCTCATTACGGTCTCGGCAGACGGTGTGATGAAACAGGACGGATGGTGCAATGACTGCGAGGAGAGACTTACCGGCGGAGATTATGTCAGACTCAGAGTAAAAGATCAGGGAGAGGGAATCCCCCCGGAAATACAGAAGAAGATCTTTGAGCCCTTTTTCACAACCAAGCCCGAGGGCAAGGGGACGGGTCTGGGACTGGCGGCCGTATACGGGACGGTAATCAGCCATAAGGGTACGATTCATCTGGACAGCCGGATCGGAGAAGGCACCTGCTTCAGCCTCTATTTTCCCCGGGTGAAAAGCAGTGACACCGGGAAGAGCCGGGAGGACGGCTACGTCCCGTCCGGTCATTCGGGAAAGACTGTTCTTGTCATTGAGGATGAAGCCATACTCCGGTCCACCATAGCCATGATGCTGGATCAGTGCGGTATGCGCTGCCTGCCGGCTGAAAACGGGGAGAGGGGAATCAAGTTGTTCCGGGAAAAGCAAGGCAGTATTGATGCCGTTTTTCTGGATATGGTAATGCCTGGAATGAGCGGAGCCGATGTCCTGGTCCATCTGAAACAGATTCAGCCCGATATACCCGTCATCATGACCTCAGGATTCTCAAGCACCGGGAGTCTGACTGTCAGGCCCGATGGATTTCTTAAAAAACCCTTCCGTATGAACGAACTCCTGGAGATTCTGAACCGGTGCCTCAACCGGGAGAAAGAGATACAGGATTAGACCTCCTTTTCAGCTTCCCGAACTTTCCAGTCCCCCTGTTTCGAACCTGTCTGTTTCCGCGGGCAGAGTTTTTAAAAATTCGGCGGCATCGCTTTTTCCGTCCAGCCACTTTTCCGCAGCCAGGATCACCTCTCCCGGCGACCGGGGTCTGAGGTTCCTGTGGGAAACTCTGAAATCCAGAAGGACCACGCCGACCCTGGAATCATTCAGTCCCTGCGGGGACAGGCTCAGAGTGTTTCTGTACAGGGCATTGTAGTCGCCCGGGGTTTTCAGTACCAGAATCCGGTTCCCCCGGGAGTCGGTCATTTCGGAGGATCTGGCGCAGTTCTCCAGACAACCCGCATCCATTTCGGATTTTCCGCAGTCCTCGCAGTTTCTGACCAGACAGTGTCGGCTCTTCATCAGAAGCGTCGGCGAGACCAGGGGAGCCCAGAGCTGCAGTCCCTCGGGAAGGGTCAGCTCACTGCGCTGCGGGCTGTTCAGTTCGGTTGAAATAAAGGCTCCGGACGCTCCTCCCTCACGGAAGAGCTGGAGGGCGTATCCGTTTGTTGCGTTCAGGAGAGGGCCGGCAATCCAGGGAATGCCCTCCTTCCGGGCCTCTTCGGCGATACCCGTATTGTCCGTGATGATCATGCTGAAACTGTGTCGTTTCAGGAAATCCAGGGCGCGGTCAAACTGATCTCCGATGAGGATGGAGGGAAACCAGGGAATGAGAGCCGGAAATTCCTCAAAAAGAAGTTCAGT
>QKJO01000112.1 GCA_003249275.1 Spirochaetaceae bacterium | reverse complement strand
GGGAAGTAAACGGGATTCTGTCTGAATCCGACAGCTCCGGCATAACCGTTTTCAAAATGACTGGCGGGCGCAGAACCGGAAAGCAGTTCCACCCAGACATCTTCATTTGTCAGTTCGACCTCGCCGGCGGTGGTCACTGCCTTACCGCTGTAGTGGCGGGCCCCGCGGATATCCTCCTGGTTGGCTGAAGGATCCTCACCGAATCTATTCCAGATCTCATGGGAGAGAACCAGGTCTACGGCGCATCCGCCGTCCACTTCATTGAAACAGGGAATCGCTTCACCGTCTCTGATGATTTTACCTTCGGCATTCTTAACAGGAGGACGATCGGGATTGTTGAGAAGACCTTCCACCAAGTCGGAGGCGGGAGCGATATCCTTCAGTCCCTGCTGGTACTGGATACCGATGACATCACAGCCGAACTGGTCTGCAATTCTGACAGCGGCAATATACATTTTTCCCTGTTCCATCAGCTGTTTTTCAGTCAGCTCGGTGGCCTCATCGGTACCGACTTCAAACTTCATTCCCTTGTTCCTGAGCCAATCGATGACTTCCCGGCCTTCCGAATCCGAGACGGTATTCATCTCTGCAAAAAGAGCGGACTGACTCATATTCTCTTTTCCGATCCCCAGGGGATACAGAAGAGAGTTGGGGATGACGGCATTTTCCATGCCCATACACATTTCATCGAAATAACCCATGATCCGGCGCTGAGTTCTGATCTTATCCGCTTCTTCCCGGCCGATGTTCAGAAGGTCCTGATAGCTGCTGTTCAGAGTCTTTGATGAGAGATCAAAGGAATGAATATGATCTGTTGAATATTTGACGCTGCCTGTATTGATGAACTCGTCAATCCTTACCAGTGCCTCATCCGAATTCATATCTTCAGCCCAGATGGTCGAGAACTCACGGTCATGTTTCACAAGACAGGCGTTGAGATTGGCCAGGCCTACAAGTCCGGGCCCGGTTCCGTCAAAATTGGCAATTGTCAGGATCTTGAGATCCTTTCTCTGCACAAGGGCGCCCAGTATATGGTGGCTGTACTGCCAGACCGAATGGGCACTGATGACTGTGGCTCCCTCGGGAATGGCCATAACGACCTTGTTTCCCACGGCCTGACAGTTGATAAATCCATGACCCCCGGGTGTAACCGAGTGAGCTCTTACCACATCGATATTTCTGGTTTTGAAAATCGCTATAAGATCAGCTTCCAGTTTACTCTGTTCGGGCCAGCCCGCGATGTTGGCGGATTCCCTGAGGTCACCATTGGCAATTAAATAAAATTTCTTGTTTGAAGACATAGTATCCTCCCGTAATGTACTGTCGACTATAGCCTTATCCAGTATGCGAAGATATGTATATTCAAATCAATTTTATGTACAAAAACGTTGTTTTCACTCCGTGAATAAACTATGTTTCCCTATTATGAGACTCAGGAACAATCCCCGAAGCGGCGATCCTTCTCCCCTGAAACAGCATTTTTCGGCTCTGACTCCCAGGATTCACTGCTGCAGGGAATGGTCCATTCAGATGTGGAATATATCTCACCAGAAATCCCCTTACTGGCGAATATACTGGAACCGCCGTCCCTGCGGAACCGTACGGCACAGGGGATCTTCCTATAACCTCGGACCCGAAAAGATTTTACTGATAGCCCCGGAAACCGATTTTTCCGGGGAATATAACCTGTCTCCCGACCTACAGAAGCACTATGAGCTTATCGGAGAACCCCGGGGGAAGAGTTATGAACATCCCGGGATGATGGATCATCTGTTCATCCACTTCAACCTGGGTCCGCTGGTGGATGCTGTCAGAAACCAGATCGTCGAAATACCGATCAGCCCCGAACTTCAGGAATATTTCAGCAATATTGGAAAGGATGTCGCTGATGATCCGGAATATCCCGGTCTTGATCTTGAACTGAGAATACTATCGGCACTGGGATTTACGGTCAGTCAGCTCCTGTCCGAGGTTGAGACCCTGCCCATCAATGACAACAGAATTACGGATGTTCTGAATGTGATTGAAGAAGATCTCTCAGTCTCCCACAGCAATGACAGTCTGGCAAAAACAGCCCATCTCTCACTGAGCCGTTTTGAAAAACTCTTTACTGAAAAGCTGGGTCAGAGCCCGAGCCGGTACATCAACTGCCGCCGGATTGAAGAAGCCTGCATACTCCTCGATCATAAGGAAGATTCCATCGAGGAAATTGCGGAATCACTGGGGTTCACCGACCGGCACCATTTCTCAAAAATTTTTAAAAAATACAGAGGGATCTCGCCTGCGGCCTACAGAAAAGCAGGAATATTCGGTATATAGACAACCGGGTTCTGAACCGCCTCCCCGAACCGGAATCAGGTTCAGAGAACCGGGGGAGCTTCGTTATTCAGAACATTCCGTATCAATCTGGCTATCTGATTCTGCCTGAACGGTTTGGTGATAAAGGCATTCAGCCCCTGACTCTTTAAAAAACGGATATCCTCCGTCTCGGAAAATCCCGATGCCAGAATGACCGGAATATCCTGTCTGATTTCCCTCAACAACACAAAACAGTCCCTGCCGTTCATCTCGGGCATGATCATGTCCAGAATCACCAGATCAATCCTGTCCTTTTCCTTTTCGAACAGAGAAACCGCTTCTCTGCCGTTTCCGGCCTGAAGAACAGTATAACCGAGCAGCTCCAGCATCTTAACGAGAGGGATACGGATAATCTCTTCATCATCCGCCAGCAAAATTGTTGCATGCCCTCTCAGGTCACCTGTCTCCCTGGAGTGATCTGCTCGGTTTTCGTTTGTACTCAACGGAAGCAGTATGTTAAAAGACGTACCGATACCCACTTCGCTGTACACTTTAATCTCGCCGTCATGCTGCTGAACCGTACCGTATACGGCTGCCAGTCCGAGCCCTGTGCCCTTTCCCTGCTCTTTGGTCGTAAAGAAGGGTTCAAATATCCTGGACAGCACTTCCCGGGGAATCCCGGTGCCCTTATCCTCAATCCTGAGATCCACATAATTACCCGGTTCAAGATCGAAGGCGCTTGTGGAGCAGTAATGCTGATCCAGAACAAGGCTGGATGTCTGAATCAATAAAGGGCCTCCCTGCGGCATGGCATGAGAGGCATTGATCGCCAGATTGATAACGGCGTTCTGAAGCATAGGTTCATCCCCGCTGATACTGTCTTCTTCTGCATGGAGCTGCAGACTAATATCAATCCTCCTGTCCAGAGTGCTTCTCAGTAGAACTACTGTTTCTCTTAAAAGACTGTTCAGATGGATCGTTGTAAAACTGGTTTTACTCTTACGGGAAAAGGTCAGGAGCTTGTTTGTCAGTTCCGCCGCTCTTCCACAGGCATCTATGATCATTTTGTTGATTTCAAGGGCCCTGGGTTCGGAATTAAGATACCCCTCAAGCAGCTCGGAGAAACCCATGATCCCTCCCAGGATATTATTGAAATCGTGGGCCACTCCGCCTGCCAGCTGACCAATGGCATCAAGACGCTGGCTGTGTTCCAGCTGCACCTGCATTCTGTATTCCGCCGTGATATCTCTGATGACAAGAACAACTCCGCCGACTGATCCGTCCGAATTCCGGATAGGTGCTCCCGATTCGGATACTCTGTACTCTTCTCCCTCTCTGGAGACAAGGATCGTATCCCTGTCCGAACGGCTCACAGATTCGGTATTGAGTATTTTATCCAGAAGAGGATGCGAAAATTTCGACATGTATACCTCTTCAAAGGTCTTGCCCAGAGCCTCCGCTAACGGCCAGCCCGTCAGCTTCTCTGCAACAGGATTCATACCCCTGATCTTTCTGTCCGTATCCAGAATCATCACACCGTCGCCGATGGAATCAAGTGTCAGCCGCAGGTCATCCTGAACTCTCTTCCGGTTAATCACTTCCTGCTCCAGTTCCTCGGTTCGTTTATTGACCCGGATTTCCAGACCGCTGCGTTCCCTGTAGAGCCTGATGATGAGATAAAGAATGAAGAGAATAAGAACATAAATGAGAAAGATATAACTGTATGTATATATGCGCTTGTTAAAATAGAAAATATGCACAGAACCGAGATCATCTTCATCCCTTGAGACCTTCTGTATCAATTCCTGCTCATTCATGAGGTGAACTTTATTCATGAACAGATTGAATCCCTTCAGGGGAGCTCCCATGAGCTGTAATTCAATACTCTTTGAAACATTATCGTAGTAGCTGATTCTGCTGTAATTGTTGGACAGGAGGGCTTGTGTGAGATACTGCTCCATTCCGGCATAATCCAGATTCCAGGCATAACTGGACACAGCCCTGGCATGGTAGACGACTTCATCGTTGATTTTTGTAGAACTCTCGTATCTGGCAAACTGTGTTCCGGCCAGAAAGAGCAAAGTGAGAAACAAATAGAGAATATGCTCTTTCCTCAGCATCATTTACAAAACTCCCGGCAAAGAATAATAAACAGTTAAACGATGAGAACAAAATTATTATAGATTATATCGCCCTTATAGTCAGTACAATTTCAGACCTTACGATATGAGGAAATCTTCAGGGACTTGACTTCGGCACCGGAAGAGAGTGATCTCTCATACATCTCTCCAAAAGCGGTTTTTCCGATTTGAATTAATTAATAATTGTGTGAGAGTTGACCCAATTTTCAGCATCTTCAAGTTTCTCAAAGAATTTTATGTCGGCAGTACTTTCCTGAGCATAAGCTTCATACATCCTGACCATTCCGTATACAAGTATTGATTGAGTGACAACTGCAATTTTC
>QKJO01000067.1 GCA_003249275.1 Spirochaetaceae bacterium | reverse complement strand
AGTTTTCAATCGGCGGAGGTTACAAATTCAGCCCCCGCCTCTCACTGCATGTATTCAATGAACTCTTCAACAGTACCAATGACATAGCCAACGCAAACTCCTGGGAAGGGGGAGTCAAATTCAGGTACAGCTACTGATCCTGTTCAAACTCCATAAAGCGGGCGATTCTTCCGGGCTGGGCCCAGCTGCATGTTCCCTCCATATTGTGGAGGCTCAGAATCCTGCCGATCAGGGGATTCTGCAGCTGCCGTAGAACTCTCTCTGCCTCCTCTCTCTCTTCAAAGGCGCAGGATGCCTGCAGAGCCTGATTGGGAATCCAGGGTCTGCCCTGCCAGGTATGGAAAAGACGGGGGTTGAACTCCTTCTTTCCATAGGCTTCCCAGACGATCTTCCAGGGGGCGAATGTGTAGGGTCCCACCCCCAGAAGAGTCCAGAATCTCCCCTTTTTCATGGTGTTCCCGAGCAGGCTGCCCTTTCTGCGGATCAGAGACTCTCTATGTTCACCGAGATAGTTCAGTGCATCGGGGTATCCGGCAATTTCCGCCTCGTCAAGGACTCCGCCCCGGATGGAGTAGGGGAGAAAGATAAACTTCTCCGGGCTCTCCGATCCTTTGAATTGACGGGAGGATATGAGGGGATAGATCAGATCGGCAGGCAGACGGGCCGTTCCGGTTCTGTTCTTCAGAACCATGGCGCCTTCACCGTCCGGTTCAGCACTGTCGAATATAAATAAGGAGTTTCTCCCGCCTGTATTGATGCCCTGACGTGGACGGGACGACGCCTTAAGGCGGATTCTGTCGGGAGCGTCAGTGCCGTCCAGAATCCTGTAGGAAGATCCCGGATATCCGGCCGTTCCGGCCCTCTGTTCCCTCCATTCCCCTCCGGTAGTCAATGAAAAGTAGGGTATTTCCCTTTTCTGTCTCTCCGATTTTGCAAAAACCGCAAATCCGCAGCGGGTACTCACATCCTCAAAAATCCGGTTCTCGCCGAAATCCCTGATTTCACTTATGCTGAAGAATCCGTCGTCGAGCCGTCCCCGGCGGAACCTGTTGTGGGCTCCTTCATTCAGCAGCAGGGAGAGGGGTATGAAGAAATAGCCCCGGCCGTCCGGGTGAAGGTGGTCCTGCAGAGCCTTCTGGATGATCAGAGCCGCCACATCGATCCGGGAGCCGCCCAGAAGGGTGGACATACCTTTATCAACCAGGCCGTACCGGCGGTACAGGATCTTCATCTCCTCCTTCTCCTCTTCCGGCAGGTCGGTGAAGTTGAGCCAGGGAGGGTTGCCCAGAAGAAGGTCGAACCGGGAGGAGGGCTGTTCCATAAAGTCGCCGGTGATCAGGATATCATCGGGGACGTCGATGCGGCAGCTTTCCCGGATTCTGCGGGAAAATCCCCGGGTGAACTCCTCTTCCCGCTCAATGCCTCTGAGCCGGGCCAGCATTTCGCCGGTTACCGGAATTCCCTCCTCTGTGCAGCAGAGGATCAGGGCCTCCAGAAGATTTCCCCGACCGGCCGTCGGGTCCAGTACGGATTTACCCTCTGCCCAGGCCTTGTGGATGGCGTAGGTTCTTATAAGTTCAACAGCTATGGGGAGGGGGGTGAAGAAAGCGCCTATCTGCTTCCTGTCGGTTCTGAATCTGTCGGGAGAAGCGTCAGCCGTCATATTTCTCCAGCAGATTGCCGACGGTGGCCCCTTCCAGAGAGGAGGAAATCTCTTTTTTGAGGGCCCTGATCAGCGGGTCGTCTCCGAATCCGGGGGCAGGGCTTGTGACGTTGTTCAGAGCTGAGAGCAGAGAGACCAGGGTCTGATTTTCCGGAGGACCGGCAGGAACAAATCCCCTCTGGTTTTTATTCAGGACCACCTTGTGAATAATGGACTCCCTTAAAAGAGGGGCTATAAGCTCTTCAGCCTGCCTTTCGGGAATGTTCAGGGATTCGGCCAGGGAACTTATGCCGGGGACGGGTTCGGATTTTCTATAGGACTGAAGGATGAGAGAGTAGAGCCGGAGACTGTTGAACAGATCTTCTCCCGGGACCCTGCTGCTCTCCTTACGACGGGCATAATAGGACCAGTGCTGGTGGACATAGGTAAGTTCCGCCATCAGAAGCAGAACTGTCCAGACGATCATCAGCCAGATCAGCATAAGAGGAAACATGAATAAAGAGCCGTAGATGACCGACATCCTGACCGACTGTCCGGCCCAGAAACTGAAGATTCGTTTAGTCAGCTCCCAGATGACTGCCCCTGTCAGGGCCGCGGTAAAGGCGCTTTTCGGATGGACTCTTCGGCCGGGGATCAGGGTGAGCAGGACGAATTGTCCGAAGAAGATGAACAGAAAGGAGGCAACCCGCCGTTTGAAAATGGGACTGATCCAGGTATAACCCAGTTTCTGCAGGACGTTCTCGATCATTTCGGTGGACAGGGTGAAGCTGGCGCTGAGAAAGAGGCCGGCAAAAACGATCACCGCCGTATAGGTGACCATCCGTGAAAGGAGCCGTCTGTCCGTTCCCACTCTGAAAATATGGTTGAGAGTCACTTCTATGTTGTTGAGAAGGAACAGAAGGGTAATGACGAAAACCGGCGTTCCCAGTACTCCGAGCCTGCGGCTGTTTTCCGCAAACTCCAGAACGGCCTTCATGATGGGAGCCTGCATGGCCGGGAGGAGGGTTTCCGCCAGGAAGGACTGAACCGGCTCTGACATCATGACGGGTCCGCCGAAGCCCAAAAGAACGGCGATAAAGGGGACGAGGGCCATGAGTGTGGAGTAGGCGAGTCCGGCCGCTCTCTGTGGACCCGAATCGGTCATGAACCGTCTGATGACCTGATGCAGAAAATGAGCAAATGACCTGATTCGTCCTGTTATTGTTTTCATAAAAGTGTTCAGGTGGATTATAGGACAGGGAGGAAAAGTGCTCAAGAGATAAAAAAAGGCGCCTTCCCTTACGGGTTGTCGGCACCTTTTCATCAATTAACGGGCCGGGGTCTGAAGAGCCCGGACACTGCGATCTCTCATGGAGGGGTGATTTCTCCGTTCAGATCCCAGAGATCCTCCCAGGTCTGGCCGTCTTTCCACAGAAAGACCTGGCCTTTGATGAGCCGGCAGTTTCTGTCGATTTTCGAGAGTTCCGCCATATCCTCGTCGGTGAGGGGATTCTCCACAGTCAGTCTGAGGTTGCTGAGGTAATTTTTCCGGTGGATGGAGAAGGGAATGGGTATCTGTCCTCTCTGAACGGCCCACTTCAGGCAGACCACGGCGGGATGAACTCCCATCCGCTCTGCGATCTTTACAACCACAGGATCTTCGATATCCACCGTGTCCTCATCCGTCTTGTCCCTGTCGGGACGGTTGGGAGATCCCACGGGGCTGAATCCGATGGGAACGATGTTATGGGCGACCACGTAGTCGAAAAGCTCCTGCTGCTGGAAATGGGGATGGAGTTCCATTTCATTGCAGGCGGGCTGTATTCTGGCGTCTCTGATCAGCAGTTCCAGCTTGGGGATGGTCATGTTTGAAGTTCCGATGTGCCTGACCAGGCCCATATCCACGAGCTGTTCCATCTGTCTCCAGGTTTTCATATAGTTTTCATGGATGTAGGGTTTGGCATCGGGACTTCTTGAATCGACGGAGCATCCGGGAGCATGGAAATTGGGGAAGGGCCAGTGAACCAGATAGAGGTCCAGATAGTCCAGCTGAAGGTCCTGAAGCGATTTTTTGCAGGAGGCGATGACATCGTCGTGCCTGTCGTTCCATACCTTGGAAGTGATCCAGAGATCCTCCCTTTTGATTCCGCCTTCCATGGCGGTTTTAAGGGATTCTCCGATGAGATTTTCATTGCCGTAAACGGAGGCGCAGTCGATGTGTCTGTATCCGGCTTCGATAGCGCCCAGAACGGCGGCGGCTATATCTTCATAACTGAAACGGTCGGAACCGAAGGTTCCCAGTCCGACAACAGGAATTTCGGCACCGGTGTACAGTTTTCTTTTGGGAACAAGTTCGGGATCCACTCCATCCGGGGCGATGGAGAATTTTTTCTTGGGATCGGGCATAATTTCTCCTTATAACGCTTTCGGACATTTTCCTGCCGGAAAAAATCTGAAGCTTGTGATTGAAAAAGGTACGGGGTGCCAGGCACTTTCCCTTTTTTATCACTTCTTGACAGTTTTAGTGTGTTAGAACACTTGCTGTTCAGCACATTTATACTATGGTTTTCCCTCTTTGGCAAATGGTTTTGCCCTTTTTTTGAAATAATGTCCCCTTCAGGTCAAAATCTGTGCATCTTTACCGCCAATCCCGAATCTATTTGGTATAATAGGAGTATTATGCAGCCGGATTACTTTATGGACTGGGACTACAGCTTATTTGATGCCTTTCAGCTGATGATACCGATTCTCTGTTTCTTTCTGACCGTTCTGGTGGCCGTCATCTACCTTTTCATGTACAGGAATTTCCGGCAGAGGATCTATATCGCCGGTTTTCTGTTCACCCTGAATGCCATGTCCTATGTCTTCTTCGAATCATTCGTCATCATCTGCGGCTGGACCGGTCAGTATGCCGACGGCCGGGTGCTCCACTTTACCGGACAGCTGCTGGCTTCCTACTTTCTCTATGCCATGATGTACTTTGCATCAGCCCTGCCGGTCAGGGAAAGCCGGCTATTCAAGGTGACCCATGTTCTTTCCATCATCGGACTGGGGGCGGCTGTCTCCATAACCATTGCAGGTCTGATCAAGCCCGACCTGCTGATCTCACTGACCGAACCGGCCCGGTACGGCTATGTCACTCCGGGTGATTTCGCCAGAGGGAAAGAGGGGATTCTGCTGCAGATCAGGGATACCTTCTT
>QKJO01000040.1 GCA_003249275.1 Spirochaetaceae bacterium | reverse complement strand
ATGCCCTTATCGACTGTCTCTACATCCTTCCCGAATTCCGGGGGGCCGGCATTGCCTCCGGTCTTCTTGACTATTTATCAGGAGCCTGCTTCAGGAACAAAGTCAAATCCCTGCTGATTCAGCTCCCGCCCGAGGGCGGGATACTGAGGGAGAATCTGGAAAGAAGGGGCTTCCGCGCCGTAGAACCCTTCCTCATACTTGATATTGAGAACTGGTTCTACGAGCAGCAGGAGGAGTATTAAAGAAGGGTCTTTCTGTACTCTTCGGTTTCTTCGTGATACCTGTCCAGCTCCGCCATTACCTGGTCAACAACAAACTGCTTGGGATCTGTTCCCGCAGGGGCCAGCTCGGTTTTCTCCTGTCGGAAGTCCTTTCCATGGACTGGTTCGGATACGGAAAAGAGGATGACATCTTCCTGCAGGGTGTCCTTTTCCATATTGTCCTCCTGACAGGGAACAAGAAGATTTCCGTTGATGCTGACGAAGGAGACGTAGTCGAACGCCTTCAGGTAGGTGTAGATCTCTCTCACCCCTTTTTTGGAATTGGGAACCCAGGGCCGGTATCTGGTACCGGCAGGGAAGACAATCACGATGCTGCCGTGGTACTTCCTGTGGGTCAGCTCTTTCATGGCCGCATGATTGATGGGGATGCTGACTTTTTTGATCTCCGCCAGTTTGACAGGATCCTTTTCACTGTCGATGGTCCGGCTGGGATAGATGACGATGGTGTTGTAGGAATTGGAAAAGGCTGCGGTCAAACCGCCTGATTCGGAAAGTTTCATGCCCTGGATGGGCAGAAATGTCTCGGCAACCTCAGGTCCGAGACCTTCGGTCTTCTCAACCAGTCTGTAAAGGGCGGGGTAGTCGAAGTTGCTGTAGTGTTCAATCAGCAGAAGACAGGCCTTCCCTTCCCGGGAATACTCATAAAGCTTTTTAAGGTTATCAACACCCAGAAGGGCGCTTCCGGGTTTCATCATCTGTTCAACAAGATCACCTATGATCTTTCTGTTTTTGGGCTCACCTTCCAGATAGACATTGTCTGGACGGGCTGTATAGTCCCCATGAAGATTACTCTGTAACTGAGCGACCACATGCATGAACTGGTCAATGGATTTCGTACTCATATCCGCTTATAATGCGCTCATTTCATCTATTTGTGCAAGAGTTCACGGGCCTCTTTCGGATGGATCTGGAGATTTGGGCGAAACCGTTTTATGATGGGATCATGGCAATAAAAACCTCTTTCTCCCGAGTTCTTCCGGCAGCAGCCCTGGTCCTGTTTCTTTCGGGTTTTATCCCGCTTTGGGCCCTGGGGACTGGCGAAGAGCAGCCGGTTCCCGAAAGTTCGGCCGGTAGGAACAGCTTTGAACAGTTTACGGTAATCATCCCCCGTCTGAAGACCTCACATCCGCTGAAGGGGAATCCGGATGAAGGGGAACTCCTCGTTCTCTGTCAGCTCTTCAGAGGTCTTGTCGCCATCAATCCGGAGACGGGAGAGGTGGAACCCGATCTTGCCGGTTCCTGGGTGCGGAACGAGGACGGAACAACGTACCGGTTCACACTGAGAGAGAGCCGGTGGAGCGACGGGTCTCCCGTCACGGCTGAGGATTACAGAAGCTCCATCATTCATATGCTGGAAACGGGAAACGGATCCGGAGGGAGGACCTACCTGTCCAGATTTCTGAAAGGGGCGTCCGGATTTATGACCGGAGGTTCTGCGGCGGGAGAACCGGGCGTCAGGGTCATCGACGAAAGGACACTTGAACTTGAGTTCGCCAGAGCCTATCCCTATGCTTTGAAACTTCTGGCCCACTATGCCTTTCTTCTTTATCCGGAAGAGTTTTTCCGGATGGACAGCTACGGATTCCAGGCACTGAGACGTATCCCTACTTCCGGTGCGGTTCTGACACCGCCGGGTGATGAAAAAGATATCACAGGAATGACTCTGATACCGGGAGCAGAAACGGCTCCCCTGTTTCGGTTTATTGAAACCGATTCGGATGAGAAGGCCCTGGATCTCTACCTGAAGGGGCAGGGCGACTGGCTGGCTTCGGGTGCCGTCCCCCTTTCCAGGCTCTATGAAATTGACTACAGAAGAGATTTCAGCATTCAGCCCGGTCTGACATCCTATTTCTATTTTCTGAATACGGGCAGGCAGCCTCTGAAAGATCCCGGTTTCAGAAAGAGACTCGTGAATTCCGCTGACAGGGAAACTCTTGTGAATCAGGTGCTCCGGGGAGGGCAGCTGCCGTCGGATACACTTGTCCCTCCCGGTTTCTATTCCCTCACGGAAGGATACAGAAAACCTCCGGAAAAACTGAATCTTCCCGGGGAGTCATTTGATCTCCCCGGATCTGCAGAATCCTCTTCCCCCCTGAAACTGATCTATCCTTCCGATGAAGGCCACAGGATGACAGCAGAATTCCTGGTCCGTCACTGGGCGGACTCGGCGGGCATAGCAGTCGAACCGGTACCGCTGGAGTGGATTGATTTTCTGAAAGCCCGGGAGCTGGGGGATTATCACATTGCCCTCGGCGGATGGAAGGGGGAGTATGATGATCCTATGAGCTTTCTCTCCCTCTTTCTGTCGGTGGAGAAGCGGTGGGGAGGTGTCTACGGCAATTCGGGATTTGACGAACTCATACTGAAGGCTGAACAACTTGCCGACGGGCGGGAGAGACGGGAACTCCTTCATGATGCTGAATCACTTCTTGTCCGGGACAGTGCTCTGATACCCCTCTTTTTTACAGGATACCCTCGTCTGATCGATACGGACCGGTGGAAGGGGAGCCCCCGTCTGCTGCCCGGTAGCCGGGCCCTTCCTGACCGGACTGATCATCCGGACTGCTACCGGGAGAGAAGTCAGCCTGATGGACCCTGATCTCCGGATCTCTTCTTTAAAAGGACCTTTCAATATCAGATAAGGTTTATTTCATTTTACTTATATATGTCAATTTCCCGGTGAAATAATATAAAAATACATACAATATTCGGAAAAACATATGTTTGCGTCTTTCAAAGAAGCTTTTTGAGTAATAAATATTCTCTTTGTTGTTTATGGGGAATGATACTGTTGCCGTTTTCACAACATTGACTAAGCGATCAAAGGCTGGTTAAATGTCTAGATCCAGTTTTTATATAGACTTATCCTCCCTGATCCGTTGGACAGCGGGTTTAAGTCGGAGTATAATTTTTTGTTAAACCACCCACAAGGAGACAAGTAAGTGAAGAAAAATTTGATTCTCGTCCTTTTTTCGTTCTTATTAATTCCTGCTTTGTTTATCAGCTGCAGCAAAAAAGAGGAAAAAGCTGTCATGGAAACGAGCAAGGCGCCTGTCGTTATGAATTGGAACCTTGCCGCAGATCCTAAAACCATCGACCCCGGACTGAACGGAGCTAACGATGGCGGTCATATCATCAGCAACACCTTCGAAGGTCTTGTCCGCGAAAGAAGCGGCGAGATCCTCCCCGGAATCGCAAAGAGCTGGGACGTATCAGAGGACGGAAAGGTTGTAACTTTTCACCTCAGAGAGTCCAAATGGTCAGACGGTTCTCCTCTGACGGCCAATGATTTTGTTTACGGCTGGAAAAGAGCCATGGATCCCGCCACAGCATCAGAGTACGGCTGGATCTGGCACTATACCAATGTCGTCAATGCCGAAGCCGCCAACAACGGAGAAGTCTCTCTGGATCAGGTCGGTATCAAGGCTCTTGATGATCTGACATTCCAGGTCACTCTGTCCGCACCCACGGATTATTTTGTTTCCCTCACCTCCTTCTACCACTTCAGACCCGTCAAGAAGTCTGTTGTTGAAGATCCTGCAGGAGCAGACGGTCTCTGGGCCAAGACTCCTTCTCTGGCAATCAGCAACGGTGCATTCAAACTGACCTCTTACAAGGTCGGCGACGGACTGACACTCGAGAAGAATGAGTATTTCTGGAACGCGGCCAATGTCGGCCTCGATAAGATCAATGTTAAATTCATCGATTCGGCATCGACAGGTTATACCGCCTATCAGGCCGGTGAATTCGACTTCCTCGACCAGAATTCCATTCCTCCGGCGGAAGTTCCCAAGCTGATCGCGGAAAATCCCGAATTTTACGTCTATCCCCTGCTGGGAACCTATTACTATAACTTCAACATGGATCTTCCCATGTGGCAGGATGTCCGCGTCAGAAAGGCTCTGGCCTATGCTATCGACAGGGAAAGAATCGTAGAAACCAAAGCCAGCGGTGAAGTACCCGCAGCCGGTTTTATTCCTCCCGGATTCCCCGATGACAAAGGAAACGATTTCTTTGAAACCGCCGGTACTTACGGTGTTTCAACCGATTCCGGTTCTGTTGCCGAAGCTCAGAGACTCCTTGCCGAAGCCGGATATCCCGGCGGAAAGGGATTTCCCAAGTTTACACTCCTCTACAACACCGCAGAAAGCCATAAGCTTGTTGCCGAAATGGTTCAGGAAATGTGGAAAACCAACCTGGGTATTGAGTGTACACTCGAAAACCAGGAATGGGCCGTTTTTCAGGACACCAGAAAAGAGGGTGACTACCAGGTTGCCCGCGGCGGCTGGCTGACCGACTTCCTCGACCCCATGGGTCTTCTGGCTATATTTGTTGACGGAAACGACTACAACGATCCCAACTACAACAATCCCGCCTACAACGAAGCCATGGCGGTTGCCTCTTCCACCTACGGTGCCGAGCACTATGCGGCCCTTTACAAGGCTCAGGATATCCTGATGAACGATATGCCTATCGTTCCCGTATATCACTACACCGATTTCTTCCTCTCCAGCCCCAAACTGAAAGGCTGGGACAGAAGCATGCTTGGGCAGATGGACTTCACAACTGCCTATATTGCTGAATAATTATCTTTAAAATGAGGCTGTCTCCCGGCAGGGAGACAGCCTTTTTGCGTACAGCCTGAAAATTTAAAAAATATCACCTTCTTCGGGCTAAGGAGACTCCTGTATGAGAAATTACTTCGTACGGCGCCTGATCTACTCCGTGTTGACCATTTTGATCATCACAACTGTGACTTTCTTCATGATGCATTCCATTCCGGGCGGACCATTTACGAGAGAGCGCCCGGTTCCGCCGGAAATCATGCGTGTTCTGAATGAAAAATATAAACTGGACCAGCCTCTGTATATGCAGTATCTGGACTATATGAAAGGTCTTTTTACTTTTGACCTGGGACCTTCATTTTCAAAAATCGGCATATCCGTCAATGATCTGATTGTTACCGGATTTCCGTCGACCGCCATAGTGGGATTCATCTCCTGTCTGCTGATCGTCGTCATCGGTGTGCCTTTCGGTATTATCTCTGCCTTGAGACAGAACAAACCCATCGACTATTTTGTTATGTTCATGGCGACTCTGGGTGTTACCATACCCAGCTTCGTTATCGCATCACTGATCATATATTTCTTCGCTGGAAAACTGGGATGGATTCCCCCCTACGGCCTGACGACACCGGGCAGTTATATCGGACCCGTTCTGGCCCTCGGCGGATATTCCCTCTCCTTTGTTTCCCGGCTGACAAGATCCAGCATGCTGGAAGTCCTGAGGCAGGATTACGTCAGGACAGCCCGGGCCAACGGCCTTAGAGAGTGGTCCGTCATAGGCAAGCATGCCGTGAAAAACGCCCTGATTCCCGTCATCACCTATCTGGGGCCAACGATTGCGGTTCTGATGACAGGTTCCTTTGTGGTAGAGAAGATCTTCGCCATTGCGGGGATCGGACGGTATTATGTTGAGAGCGTTGCCAACAGAGACTATACGGTTATTATGGGAATCACGGTCATGTTTGCCGCATTCTATGTATTAATGGTACTGCTTGTGGATATCGCCTATGCCTTCATTGATCCCCGCATCAAATTCGAAAAGGAGAACAAGTAGTATATGGACTCCCGTCAATTTGCATTTATAGACAAAAGCGTAACGGAAATACCCGAAAAAATGCGCCCGAGTCTGACCTACTGGCAGGACGCCTGGAGGCGGCTTAAAAATCACAGAATGGCCATGGTCGGACTCTTCGGAGTCTGTTTCATAGTTTTGATTGCCATATTCGGACCCGTTCTGGTCAAGGCATCCTATTCGGATCAGAATCTTGATTATTCGAATCTTCCTCCCCGGTTGTCCATCTATCAGCTGGATGAGGATTTCTTTGTCTACCTTTCCAACGATTACAAGCTTCTGAGCATCTCGGAAAAAGGATATATCCTGGGCCGTCTGGACAGAACCAAAGCCGATCCGGTCAAGAAGCTCTATACCTATGAAGATGGCGAGCACACAGTCGTTCTGGATTTTTCCTATATTCTTCTCAAGGATAAGATGGGCTATCCCTACGACTATGCCTTCCTTTACAGGGACAAAGAGGTAACGGCAACGCACAAGACCGTATTCAACAGGACCTATCCCTTCGGTACGGATAATCTGGGACGCGATCTCATGATCCGTGTCATGTACGGAGCGAGAATCTCTCTGATTGTCGCCCTCGTCGCCTCTCTGGTGAACCTTTTCATCGGAGTCGTGTACGGAAGCGCCGCCGGTTATGAGGGAGGACGAACCGATACCATCATGATGAGGATCGTCGACATCCTCAATTCCATCCCTCTGGTTCTCTATGTCATTATCATCATGGTTCTCGTTGGCAACCGGGGTCTGTGGACCATGATCATCGCCCTGGGGTCGGTGTACTGGGTCGTCATGGCCCGTCTGGTACGAGGACAGGTTCTCAGTCTCAAGGGGCAGGAATTCGTCCTTGCCGCCCGGGCCCTGGGTGTTTCCAGGAGCCATATCATCTCCCGCCATCTGATTCCCAACGCCATGGGCCCGATCATCGTCTCCATGACCATGATGATCCCCCAGGCTGTGTTTACCGAAGCTTTCATCGGTTTCATCGGACTCGGTGTTTCCGCTCCCATGGCTTCCTGGGGTACTCTGGCCAATGATGCCCTCCAGGGACTGCTGTCCTACCCCTATCAGCTCTTTTTCCCGTCCATGGCCATCGCCCTGACCATGCTCTCCTTCAATTTTCTGGGAGACGGATTACGGGATGCACTCGACCCCAGACTGAGGAAAGGATAATCAGGAAATGGATACACTATTAGAAGTTAACAATGTAAAAACATCATTTTTTACCCATCACGGTGAAATTCAGGCTGTTCGGGGGGCCTCCTTCAAGTTGAAGAAGGGGGGTGTCCTCGGTATCGTCGGTGAATCGGGCAGCGGCAAGAGTGTCACGGCCCTCTCCATAATGGGACTTATAGAAGAACCCGGCCGCATCAAAGAGGGGGAAATTCTCTTTGAAGGCAAGGATCTTGCCAAACTCTCCCAGAGAGAACTCTCCGATATCCGGGGAAACGAGATCGCCATGATCTTTCAGGACCCCATGACCTCCCTCAATCCCGTCTATACGATCAGGAATCAGATGGTCGAGGTCATCCGTCGCCACCAGAAGGTCGGCAAGGCGGAAGCGTTGAAAAAAGCGATTGAAATGCTGAGGCTTGTCGGAATTCCCCAGCCGGAAAAGCGGATCAACAGCTTTCCTCATGAGTTTTCGGGTGGAATGAGACAGCGGGTCATGATCGCCACGGCCCTGTCCTGCAATCCCAAACTGCTCATCGCCGATGAGCCCACGACCGCCCTGGATGTGACGATT
>QKJO01000252.1 GCA_003249275.1 Spirochaetaceae bacterium | reverse complement strand
GAGGGAGTCGCTTCATCGACTTTATCTCCATTGTGGTTGAACATGGCACGAACCTTACCGGGGTAGACACCGGCAACGAAGGAGTCACCGACCTTGAGTACTCCCCGCTCAACAAGAACGGTGGAAACAATACCGCGACCCTGATCGACCTTTGACTCGATGATTTTACCTTCGGCGCGGCAGTCCCAGTTGGCTCTGAGTTCCAGCATTTCCGACTCAAGCATCAGCACGTCGATCAGATCCTGTATGCCTTCACCCTTCAGGGCTGAAAGTTCAACAAACTGTGTGGTTCCACCCCAGCTGTCGGGCATAAGGTTGTACTCTGAAAGCTGCTGCTTCACCCTGTCGGGATTGGCTTCGGGAAGGTCCATTTTGTTTACGGCAACAACGATGGGAACCTTGGCGTCCTTGGCATGATTGATAGCTTCTATCGTCTGGGGCATGACACCGTCATTAGCCGCGACAACAAGAACCACAATATCCGCAACCTGTGCACCTCTGGCCCGCATCAGTGTAAACGCAGCGTGACCGGGCGTGTCCAGGAAAGTCAGATTCTGATTATCCTTTGTCTTGATCGTATAGGCACCGATGTGCTGGGTAATTCCGCCATGCTCAGAGGACACAACATCTGTATTCCTGAGGGCATCAAGGAGTTTTGTTTTACCATGGTCTACGTGACCTACAACGGCAATGACCGGAGGTCTGGGCTTCAGATCGTCCTCATCGTCTTTCTCCGATTCAATCAGAGTTTCATCGTAGAGAGAAACGATTTTGACCTTGCAGTTATAATCATCCGCCAGAATCGTCGCCGTTTCGGCGTCAATCTGCTGGTTGATCGTGACCATCATCCCCATGGACATCAGTTTGGAGATCAGATCAGAAGCCTTGAGATTCATCTTTCTGGCCAGTTCGGAAACTGTAACTACTTCCATGATATCGATTTCTTTCGGTACCGGATTGGTCGTATTCAGAGTCTTCTTTTTGATCTGATAGAGCTTTTCAGTATTCTCTTCCCTCTTCTTCTGATAGGTTTTAACACCTTTCTTGCTCTTGAAGAATTTCTTTGAGGCTGATTTCTGAGTATCCGTCAGAGATTCTGCCGGTGCTGCTCCTCCGCCGAAGCCGCCCCTGTTGGGACCGCCGGGCTTAAAGCCGCCGCGATTCGGTCCGCCGGGACCGCCGGGTCCGCCGGGTCTGTATCCGCCCCTGTTGGGACCTCCGGGTCCTGAAGGACCTCCAGGTCTGTACCCGCCTCTCGGGGGTGCTCCGGCACCGGTTCCCTGACCTCCCGGCCTGTAACCGCCGCCCTGGGGACCGGGCCTGTAACCGCCGCCCTGAGGTCCGGGTCTATAGGTTCCACCCTGACCGCCGGATCTGTAACCGCCCTGATCATTTCCGGATCTTCCGTAGTCCTGATCTCCGCCGGAACGATAGCCGCCTGAACGGTAGCCTGTATTTCTGTCACCGGAACGATATCCACTCTGACCGCCCTGACCGCCCTGTTCTCCCGAGGGACCGCCCGGCCGGTTTCTGTCGTAACTTCTGCCGCCGGGTGCGTAATTTCCTGCACGTCCGCCGGTAGGCCGGGGTCCGCGGTTCTCACCGCTTAAATTCCCGGCCCGTCCAGTTCCCCTGCTTGGGTTGTAGGGTCTGTCGGGATTCCTCGATCCGGGTACGGGACGGCTTTCCCGGGGAGCCGAGGGTGCCGGTGTTCTTACTTCATTCTCATTGATGCTCGAATCTCTCTCCGGAGCCGATTCGCTGTCTCTGGTTGTGACGACTTTATGCGCCTTTTTGACAACAACCTTCTTCTTCACCACAACAACTTTTTTCTTTGAGTCTGCGGCTTCTTTTCGGGGAGGGGCATCTGACTTTTTATGCTTAATGAGAGTTGCTTTCGGTTCTTTCTTATCCAAATCTTCTGACATATACCACCTTATCCCTGATCTTCATCATCCTGAACATCCAGGTCATCATCATCCTGACTGTCCTGTTCGATTTCTTCTATTTCAAAGCTCAGTCCTACACCGCAGCTGGGACAAGCTGTCATGTCAAGAGTAATGGCTGCACCGCATTCGGGACACTCATAAGCCTCTTCATCTTCCACAACAACTTCTTCTTCCAGATCCTGGACGTTTTCGCTTTCCACTATCTCTACATTGTCATCAATGATGCCTCTGATCAAAGAAATATCCTCGTCATTGATGCCTTCAAAGGAGTTGAGGTCATCAAGATTCATATTAACGAGGGTTTCAATCAGATCTATTCCATTCTCACGGAGAAGAGCGGCAACTCTTTCCGGAATCTCAGGAAGTTCATCAATGCGTGTAATTTCTTCACTGCTTTCATCTTCCGTATTGAACAGTTCGGACGCGGCTCTGGAAATTTCCTGAGACAGATCCATTTCTTCAAACTGTTCTTCCGTCTTGACATCGATACTCCAGTCTACTAGGCGGTTGGCCAGCCGGACATTCAGCCCCTGCTTGCCGATGGCAAGAGACAGCTGCTGCTCGGGCACAATGGCCAGAGCCTGTCTTTTGGCACCGTCCAGAATGATGACCTCATTGACCTCAGCCGGAGAGAGCGCATTCTTGATGAACGAAACAGGATCGGGATCAAATTTGAGGATATCAATCTTCTCCCCTTCCAGTTCTCTGACGATAGCCTGAATCCTGACCCCTTTGAGTCCGACACAGGCTCCGACAGGATCAACGTCATCACGGTTTGATGAAACAGCTATTTTCGTTCTGTACCCTGCTTCTCTGACGATTTTATGCACTTCAATCGTATTGTCGTAGATCTCGGGGACTTCCAGTTCAAAAATCCTTTTGACAAAGTCTGAATGAGTTCTTGAAAGAACGATCTGCAGCCCTGAAGGAGTTTTGTTTACTTCACTGATAAGGGCTTTGATACGATCACCCTGATTGTACTCTTCTCTGGGAGACTGGAATCTCTTCGGCAGAATTCCTTCCGTCCTTCCGAGATCGACAAAAATGTTTCCATTCTTCTCTCTCTGGTAGTAACCGATGATCATCTCGCCGACTTTATCCTTGAACTCGGAATAAAGGGTGTCTTTCTGAATCTCTCTCAGATCCTGGCGGGCTCTCTGTTTGGCACTCTGAACGGCCAGACGGTCGAACTCTTTGGGATCGATCTCGATCAGCAGCTCATCACCGAGCTCGCTGTCTTCATTGTACTTGACCGCATCTTCCAGAAGAATTTCACAGACGGGATCATAGTAATCATCCTCGTCGACGATCTTTTTCTTTGCATAGATGGCTACATTGGAATTATCAGCGGAAAATTTAACAATAGCATTGTCTGATGTTCCGAATTTCCTTTTGTAAGCAGCCATTAAAAAGTCCTCAATCGTACTGAGAACCAATTCTTCTGTAATGCCTCTTTCCTGCTGAAGCTGACGTATTGATTCAGCGAAATCTGATGTCATAGCTTAACGGGCCTCCATTGTGTAATCCAATTTACCTTTCCTGACTGAATCAAGAGGGTATGATACCTTACTGTTTTCAACTTCCAGAACCAGAGTAACGCCGTCTGATTCCATGATTCTACCCGAAATCCAGTCATGACTGTCTTCCAGCAGTATTTTTGCAAATTTCCCTTTGAATATGGCATACTCCCGGCTGCTTTTAATCCTGCGGTCAATGCCGGGCGATGTAATTTCAAGGGACATGTCCCGGGATTCAACCAGAAGATCCAGACGGGGTCTGACAATCTTGTGGACATCCTCGCAGACCTGAAGGGATATCCCCTCATTGCTGAAGATCACAAGCCTGATATTGTAGACCTGCTTGACTACGGCGGCATTGGCTTCCACAAGAGATATGCCCATAGTCTTCAGCACCGGTTCCAGATCATCAATGATCCTGGAGTCAATGTCTTTCAAATACGCTTCCTGTCGGCAATCCATGAAATTCAAAAACTACAAAAAAAAGAGCCTTGCGGGGGCTCTTCACTGCGGATGCCATTTAATTTGTCTTTAATATATCAAGACTTGACTGTAGTGTCAATATAAAGGATCACCCTGAAGAAGAACCCGATCCTAGAGAACAGAACTGAGAACAAGAGCGGTGATCTTGGGCCCCGCCTCACTCCCAATCAAACCGGCTGCTGCACCGATGGTCGCTCCGCTTGTATATACATCATCCAGAAGAATAAGGTGTTCCCTCCGGCAGGTTTCCAGCAGCTTCATTTTTACCGTCAGGTTGTTCTGCATGTGAACCAGCCTGTCTTTATAGTTAAGCTTTTTCTGCTGGAGCCGGTCTCTTCTCACCAGACAGGGACAAATTTTAAAGCCGTACTGACGATTCAATGTACGGCAGAGCAGATCTATCTGATCCCAGCCTGTCAGATGGATCTTCCATCTCCTGGGCGGTACAGGCACAATTATGCTCTTTTCCAAACCTTCTCCCGTCAGAACCTCATTGATCAGCCCTGCCAGAAGAAACCTGAAGGAGTGCATTTTGCCGGATTTATAGAGGGTTATGATCTCCTTCATATATCCGTTAAAGTAGGAAAGAGAAATAAACCGGCCGACAGAAGCCGGAAGCGAACGGCAGTGGGGGCACAGCTCAGATCTGGATGAAAGTACCGGCTGGGAGCAGACAGGGCAGAGCGGACCCTTTTTATGCAGGTCCACCCGGATCATCCGGGCACAGGACGGACAGATTCCGGGGGCTTCCCATGCGGATTCACCGCAGAAATAACAGGTTTGATCTTCAAGCAGGGTCCAGACCGACATGATCATTAAACACAGGGATTGCACGTTCTGATTTCAGTATTGTGATTAGTTGAGAGTTTCTTTTAATGCATTGAGTTTATTCAGAGCTTCCAGGGGTGTCATGGAATTGATATTGAGAGATCTTAACTGATCAAGGACGATTTCATCGGTGCTGAAAAGATCCTG
>QKJO01000175.1 GCA_003249275.1 Spirochaetaceae bacterium | reverse complement strand
GCACGGAGTGAGGTCTGAATGTCCTTCATATAGTCCGAAATAATGAGACCTTTCCACATGTACTTGCTGAAATCGGGTCCCAGTTCGGTGTAGGAGTTGTCGGCACTCATGGTCACCACAAGGATGTTTTCCAGACGCATGTCTTTGAAGAGGTTTTCATAGAAAACAAAGTACTGGCCCGTGCGGCAGGGACCGGTCGTGATGGGCACGAAAAGGAGATAGATTTCATCCTTTCTGTAATCCGGTGAATTGAGGAATTTCAGGGCGCTTCCGAGGACCAGATGGGAAGGAACGCACTCTTTTCCCGAAGCATGACTCCGGGCCAGCTGCAGGGTTTTGGAATCGGCCACGGGAAGAGCTTCGGCATTGACGCCGGTACTCCTGATGATGGACGCCATCATCGCCGTAGACAGGTCCCCCATGTTGGAAAGGAGCATCTTCACCTTTTTGTTGTTCATTATGGGGATGGTCTCTCCAGTGATTTCATTTTTGAGATGGAGAGGATCTTTTCCGTTGTTGATGAAGCGCAGCCCGTTGTCATACCGGTTTCCGAAGGTCCTGTTGAGACGGGATCTGTATCCGTCGATGATGTCCAGAAAGGCCTCGATTCTCGTATCCACGCCCGCATCGGCCGAATGGGAGTCCAGTTCCAGTACCAGGAAGGGCTTGGTTCCCATCATCCACTTCAGATAGTGGAGGATGAACGAGTCGGGAGCACAGGAGAAGTTGGTGATATAGGTCACATAGATATTCGGCTCATCCTTCAGCAGGGCGGCTGTTTTCATATCCAGCTGGCCGTAGTACCAGTACATGTTCTCAAAGATCTCTTCATTCCCCTCGGGGAGGATATCGAAGGGTATGATCGAATAGCCCCGGCTGCTGAATTTCCGGGGAATTCCCATGTTGGCTTCGGGAGTAAAGGCATTGTAGGGACGTCCCAGCAGGGCTATGACGGGGTGGTCATGCTCTCTGGCGGCCTTCAGAGCATCCCTGCCCATTTCCTTGGACGCCTTGAGGTAATCGCTCTGCATTTCCATGGCCTTCCGGAAGGCTCCGGTGATGTCGGCAGCGGGTATGGAAAGCTGTTCTCCCAGGGCCAGAAAGTACTCCAGAGCCTTGGATTCACCGAATTTGAAGGTGACGATCAGGGAGAGGAGTTTTTCCTCCGGAATATGGGGGAAGGCTTTTCTGATGTAGTAGGGGAGACTCTGGGTGATGGGACAGAAGTTGGCGTGGACATCCTCTTCCATGCTGGGCATGTCTCTGAAATGAGGGACGAAGATATAGTCAGTCTTCTTGTTCAGGATATCCTGAACCGCACCGTGAGCGATTTCCGCCGGAAAACAGTAGGCGCTTTCCACCCTTGCCAGACCCTCGGGAGCGATTTCGTCGGACAGAACTGTTTTGATTCCCAGTTCGTGGAAGAACCAGGAATAGAGGGGATAGAGGGTGTGCACGGAGAAACAGCGCGGGATACCCACCGTGAAATCATGCTGTTTCCTGAAGGTCTCAGGTCCGGGAGCGAAGGTTTCAAACATGAGTTCGTTACGTTTATCGATGTAGTTGATAACTTTCGCCGTTGAGTCCGCTTTTTTCTTTGAATTGGCGTACTTGCTGCAGCGGCCTCCGAACATGTATTTATGGCCGTTCACATTCAGAACCTGGATGGAACAGTAGTTCTCGCAGGATTTGCAGGTAAAAACGCTCTCGTAGTTGATCTGCGTATCCAGGATCGCATTCAGATCGATGCTGCCCTTTTCAAGCTGACCATCGGCCAGTTTCTGCCGGGCCAGGATACCCACACCGAAGCAGCCCATCAGCTCGGGAGCGGGGGGAACCAGAATCTCCTTGTCCAGAAGCATGGCGAAGGCGAGAGGAACAGCCTTGTTCTTGGCGACCCCCCCCTGAAGGAAGATCTTTTTCCCGATGGTTCTGTTGCCCACAACCCGGTTCAGATAGTTGGAGACGATGGAGGTGACGATACCTGCGGTGATATCCTCCCTGCGGGCACCCTGCTGGATCGCTTTTCTGATATCCGAATTGATAAAGGCGCTGCAGTGCTCCCCGAATTTCAGAGGGTTGTCCGCCTTGAGAGCGATCTCTCCGATCTCCCAGGCGTGGGCGATATTGAGGTCTCCCGCCGCCGACTCTTCCAGGAAAGATCCGGTTCCGGCGGAACAGGCCTCATTCATGGCATAGTCGATGGGAACCCGGTTCTCAAGAAGGACATATTTGGCGTCCTGCCCTCCGATTTCGAATATGGTATCCACATCTGTGCTGAAGAAGGTGGTTCCCCAGGAGTGGGCGATGATCTCATTGTAGACAGCCGGGGTTTCCATAAAGACCCCGAGGATCTCACGGGAAGAACCGGTTGTTGCGGTAAGGGAGATATTGATCGTACCGGTACTGCCGATGTCTTTGTGGATCTTTTTCTGAATTTCAATGATACAGTTCTTCAGAGCCCTCACGGGGTCCCCGTGGGTTCTGCCGTAGTGGGCTGCCACGATATCGCTGGTCTCCATATCGATGAGACAGGCTTTCGTGGTGGTGGAGCCGCCGTCAATTCCCAGGATGTACTCCCGGCCGTCGACGACATCTTTGATCTCCGCATCAAAATAGCTGACCTTATCCATGGCGGCCTTCAGGTCGTCATACCGGTCGAATTTGACTTTGCTGTCCTTGAGAATCCCATCGGCGGCGGGGAGGGGAGAGCCGCTGGCCTGAGCCAGATGGGCCGCCCCGAAGGCTTCGAAGTAGGAGGCTTCCCTGGGAATTATATACTCGATGTCGGGAGTCTTTTCCTTCATGAAACGGAGGATATGCTTGTTTTTTGTGATTCCGCCGGTCAGGAGGACCCGTCCTTTTTCGATCTTGGCCCGACCCAGAAAATCGGTGACTTTGGTGGCCATGACATCGCTGAGGGATACGACGATATCATCCTTGGTGGCCTCCTTTTTGTTGAGCTTGTGGGTACAGTCGCTCTTCATGAAAACCGAACATCTGGCCGAAAGGGGCCGGACCTTACTCTCCTCAGAGACGTAATTCACATTGTCCAGGGTCATATCCATGCGGGCCAGCTGTTGTTTGAAGAACTCACCCGTTCCGGAGGCGCATTTGCTCCCCGAGAAGTTGTTGATGATCTTGCCCTTTGCATCGGTTGTGTATACGACAAGGTCTTCTCCGCCCATACTGACAAGAGCATCCACCTGATACCCTGTGACTTCCAGCGCTTTTTCTATACAGACCGGTTCAATGACCGAGTTGGCAGAGAGGAGGAATCGGCCGTCTGTTCCGGTCACCAGGAGAGGAATGCCCGGTTCGATACTGTTTTCCGTCAGAATCTTGACGACGGCGCTCTGAAAATCCCCCTCATGAGGAATGACAGAGCTCCATACCTCTTTTCCGTCCTCCAGAAGAACTGTTTTCAGGCTGGAGCTGCCGATATTGATACCGATGCTTTTCATTTGTTTCCTCATAAAAATGGTGGTATGTTGTTCCTCTTTGTATCATTTTGACAAAAAGGTGATAAATGTCCAGTAAAGGCTTGATAACCGTCATTATTGAAGATCTTGGTGATTTTGTCTATCTGTCGGAATGATGTATATGCCAACTCCGGATCTTGCCAAAGAGTTATAACTCTGAAAGAATCTGAGGTCATGAAGATTGCCGTTTTACTGTCGGGAGGAGTGGACAGTTCCGTTGCCCTGTACCGCCTCCTGGAACAGGGATATACCGATATTACCGCCTACTATCTGAAGATCTGGCTGGAAGATGAACTCAGCTTTATGGGAACCTGTCCCTGGGAGGAGGATCTGGAATACGCCAGAGCCGTCTGCGAGGCCAGGTCTGTACCGCTGAAAGTTCTTCCTCTTCAGCAGGATTACTACGACAGGGTCGTTTCCTACACCATCTCGGAACTCAAAAAAGGGAGAACCCCCAGTCCCGATATCTTCTGTAACCAGAGGGTGAAATTCGGAGCCTTTTTTGACCGGGTCAACGAACATTACGACAAGGTCGCCACCGGTCACTATGGTGTGGTGGAGGAGATCGACGGCCTCACCTGGCTCCGGCGCTCTCCGGATCCGGTCAAGGATCAGAGCTACTTCCTCTCCCACCTCTCCCAGGAGCAGATCAGCAAGATCATGTTCCCTATCGGAGCCATGATGAAGGAAGAGGTCCGGGCCCTGGCCCAGAAATACGACCTTCCCAACAAGGACAGAAAGGACAGCCAGGGTATCTGCTTTCTGGGAAAGATCAAGTACTCGGATTTTGTGAAGCATTATCTGGGAGAAAGGGAAGGGGAGATCCGGGAGCTGGAAACCGATCAGGTTCTGGGAACCCACAAGGGGTTCTGGTTCCATACTATCGGTCAGAGGCAGGGACTCGGACTGAGCAACGGTCCCTGGTACGTGACCTCCAAGGATCTGGAGAAGAACATAATCTATGTGTCCTCCAGCCAGAATGTTCTGGATCAGAAAAAGACGGTCTTCACTGTCTGCGAACCCAACTGGATCAGCAGAAAACCCTCCGGAGACCGGCTGAGTCTGAAACTGCGTCACGGGCCGCGGCTGAACGAGTGCCGGATCAAATGGCTCGGCCCCGACCGGCTGGAAGTCACTCTGGATGAGGGAGACAAGGGAATCGCCCCGGGACAGTTTGCCGTTTTCTACGAGGGAGACCTATGCCTCGGCGGTGCCAGAATCGAATAGCGCCCGGGACGTTTGAACGACCAGACGTGCATCATCGGAAAATATTCCCTCCACACCTTCATTGAACAGTTTTTTCATTCTCGATTCCTCATTGACGGTCCAGACCTGAAGGTGAAGACTGCGTTTCCTGCACCAGCGGAAAAGTGAGGGTGTGAGAATTCTCCAGGGTCCTGCGAATTCGGGGATCTGGACGGCTACCGCCTGACCTCGTCTGACAGAAGCGGGGCTCCATCCCGACCGGTGAAAAAGCAGAGTCAGCACGACCTCTTTCTGAGAGAGGGAGGTGACGGCTTCGGGAAGAGCGGCTCTGAATGTTCTGAGGGCATTGTGATGAAAGGACCCGATGCAGATCCGGTTGACCGCCCCTGCCTCACGGATGACTGTCGCCGCCGCCAATGCCAGTTTCCTGCCGGGATCCTTGAGGTCAATGTTGAATCGGGCGGAAGGGAAGAGTGCCAGTGCCTCTTTTAAAAGCAGGGGACGGATTCCCCTGTTCCGGAAGGGAAAGGTCTTTCCGCCGTCAGCCGTAAAGTTCCGTCCCGCATCCAGACTCTCCAGATCGGAGACCGTCAGTTCACAGATTTTACGTATATTCCCGGTCAGACGCTCAAAGCTGTCGTCATGGGAGATCACAACGCCGCCGTCTTGCATAAGATGGACATCCGTTTCAATCACATCCGCCCCGATTTCCAGAGCCGACCGGAAAGCCGGCTCCGTATTTTCGGGGTACTCCCCGCTGTTGCCGCGGTGGGCCAGGGCACGGGGAAGGGGATCAAAAAAACCGTTCATATCAGAGCAGGGACTTCAGCAGGTCCAGTCTCTCATCTGCTGAAAAGGCATGGGGATTGTTTTTGTTTCCCGACTGCTGTGCGGCTGTCTCCAGCATCTCTGCTGTAAACCCATAGGAGCCGAGCCGGGGGAGGGAAGCCATTTCCGTCCAGTCGGATATCTCCTCCAGCACAAGTTCAACGGCATCACCCATGTCCATATCCATCTCTCCGGACAGAAACTGGCCGAGGCCGGCCGCTTTGACGAGAGCAGGATGGTCCTCCCCAGTCTCCGACAGGGCGGTGAATGTCCTCTCCATAACCGGAGCAAGCAGAAGACCGCAGGCTGTTCCGTGGGGAATCCCGGCCATTCCGCCCAGAGTCCCGGCTAACCCGTGAACCGTACCGAGGCCGGCATTGGCCAGTGTCAGGCCTGACAGGGATGCACCCAGGGCGATGGCTTCATACTCATCCTGAGAGGGTGTTCCTTCGAGAAGAGATCTGAAGGACTGAAGGAACCCGGTCAGACCTTCTTCGGCCAGGGCATCCGTTACGGGAGAAGCTCCGGTAGAGAGGTAGGATTCCAGAAGCTGGCAGAAAGCATCCAGTCCGCAGGATGCGGCCACCGGTCCGGGAAGGCTCTCCAGCCAGCGGGGATCGATCAGTGCCAGGTCGGGGATATAGTTGTCATGGCGGAGAGACTTCTTGAATCCTTCGGTGCCGATGCGGCTCAAAACGGCATTCTTTGTACACTCGCTGCCGGTTCCCGCCGTCGTCGGCAACGCCAGAAAGGGAACTTTGTTCCCCGAGGGTTCCCGGGTTCCGACCGATTCCAGGAAGTCTGTCACTGATCCTTCTTCACAGAGCATGGCCGAGACAGCTTTGCCTGCATCCAGAACACTCCCTCCCCCCAGTGCCACCACGGCAGAAGGTTTTTCCTTTCGATGGACACTGCACAGGGAATCGATCAGTTCCGGAGAAGGCTCCCCTGATATCTGTTCAGACTGAAAGGAAATCCCTGCGTTCTTCATCTCGATTTCAAGGCTGTTCCACAGAGGGTTTTTCCTGACTGATTTCCCTGTCAGAATAAGACACTTTCCGGCATACTCCCGGAGGAGAGGCACGAGTTTTCCGGTGCTGTTCCAGCCGAAAATAATTTTTTTATTGGCACAGAAGGAGAAATTCACCACTCCGACGCCTCGGCAGGTGCACATATGTTGTGGGAGACCCCTTTCCGCGGTTCAGCCATCCAGGGGGCGACGGTATCTCTCCACTTCAGATAGTGGGGCGTTTCCTTGTGGGCGGTCACGGCTTCAGGGCTTGTGTAGACTTCATACAGAAAAAACCTGGCAGGATCACCGGTCTGCTGAAGTACATCAAACCTGATATTCCCCGTCTCCTTTCTGGTTTCTTTTCTGTTTTCGATACTGGCCTTCTCAAAATCCTTCTCATGACCCTGTACGACATGAACCTCGACACAATAGACAATCATGCTGATATCTCCTCATTTTTCTGTTATCAAGGTATGATTTGAATCCTGCCGTAGAGTGATCCGTGCAGCAGGTCATACCGTTCTCTGAACTCCCTGATCGTTTCGGGGAGCAGGTCGATTATATCAGATGCCGTAAAACTGTCATCGGCGCCGGTGAACCTTTCGGAGGTGAGTCCGTGGAGCAGCACGGCACGGCCCACCGCCTGGGGGATGCTTCCGGAAGAACTGATCATGGATGCAATCATTCCCGCCAGAACATCACCTGTCCCTGCGGTCCCGAGGGCGCTTGTCCCTGTGAGATTGATGTATTCCCGGCCGTCGGGATGGCAGATCCTTGTCCCGGGACCTTTGTAGACGCAGATGGCATTGTAAAGAACTTCCAGGGGTTGTGAATCACCGAAGGCCGCCGACAATCTTCTCTGTTCCCCCTTGTGAGGCGTCAGTACGGTCACAGCTTTTCTCTGTCTGGTGAGTTCGGGCAGCCCTGCCAGGGCATTCAGGCCGTCGGCATCGATGACAAGAGGTTTTCCGATGCGGGGAATCACCGACCTTATAAGATTGACCGTTTCGGGATGATTTGTCATACCCGGACCGATGAGAACCGCATCGTGCTTTTCCGCCAGGGCGATCAGGGTTTCAGAATTTTCCTCAGCTATTGTTCTGTCTCCGGTTTCTTTGAGGCCGTGGAGAACCGCTTCCGGACAGTGTATTGTGAAACTTTCACATCGGGATTCGGGGATGGCCGCAGTCACATATCCCGCTCCGCTTCTGTAGGCGGCCCTGGCCGCCAGGGCGGGAGCACCCAGATAACCCGCACCCCCTCCTATGATGAGCACTCTGCCGAAGCTGTTCTTGTATCCCAGCGGGTTTCTTGCCTCGAGAGGTCCGGGAAGATTCAGCCCGGTTTTCAGGGATTCATCATCATAGAGCGGCCGGGGAAAAGATATGGTTGAACAGTACAGGTTCCCGTTGTAAAGGACACCGGATCCGAGGAGGTTTCCCCTCTTCAGGGCTCCGAAACAGAGCGTTGAATCCGCACGGACAGCGGCTCCCCGGGGTTCTCCCGTCCCGCCGTCCAGGCCGGAGGGAATATCAAGGGACAGAACCGGACATCCGCCGCTGTTTACGGCATCGATGAGGAATCGGGCATCCTCACTTACATCTCTGTTGAGACCTGTTCCCAGATAGGCGTCCACAATCAATCCGGCTCCGGCGATCCGGGTGAGAAGCGTTTCTTTATCGGGATTGACGTCAACGGGTAGTCCCATCTCATTGACTATCCTGTAATTCAGCGACGTTTCGGCGGAAAATTTTTCAATGTTTCCCTGAATGACAACCCGGACTTCCCTTCCGGCGGAGTGAAGTTTTCTGGCCAGGGCCAGTCCGTCTCCGCCATTGTTTCCGCTGCCGCAGACTGTAAGGATTGATTTACAGGGATATTTAGACAGGATAAGCTGAAGGGCGGAAGACGCGGCATTCTCCATCAGGATCTGGGCCGGAATTCCATATTGCCGGATGCAGGTCTCATCCATCCGACGCATCTCATCAGGAGTGAGAACCTTCATGAAATCAGTCCGGATTGACACCGGCGAACTTGAAAATTTCAGACTGAACCCACATGAAGTTCTGGTTTTCCGTGGGAACAAGAAACTGGGACGTTTCTATGACAGACTCGTCCTCGGCAACGATTGTCACATCTTTGACGGCAAGGACGGGATATTTTTTCCCCGGTTTGAAGTTCTTGGCAATTTTGACATATTCAGCAGAAATATAGGGAAAAAAGTCATGATGATCACTATCATAATTTTCTCTGTTTACAACATAAAATACACAGCTTTTCATTAGAATCCTCCAGGAAGCTGAAATACGTTCCCACTGTATTATACAGGAACATGGGGAAAATCTCCTGTTTTTTTAAAGAAAAACAGGTACAAGATCGTCATATTCTTTCCGAAAGGCCGGAATCCGCTTTCACAGTTCCCCCGCTGCTCTGAACTTCAGATGAGCCGGCGGGAGCCTGGTTTTCCTGTGTTCCTGCATCAGACGGGGAAGGCGGGTTTTCCGCCGGCGGCTCAGTCTCTGCCGGATTAAACTGGATACGGACCGTCTCGCCGGTCACCCTGTGTTTGATTTTGACATAGAGGGTTTTGTTTACAGAATCATAGACCCATCCGTCCGAATACTTCTGGAACCGGGGGTCGCTCTTCCATCGGATATCATGAAGATAAACCTGGTCGAAGGGTTCAACACCCTTCAGCACCAGGTGGTGGATCTGACCTCTCGGAAAACGGACATTGATGTCCAGATACTGATCCGTTCTGGTGACAGATGCACTCTCCACAGCCGTAAAAAGCCAGCTTCCCCGGCCCAGATCGCTGCTCAGATCGATGATTCGGGGAGAATACTCCTCTTTCTGATACAAAAAGAAAACATCTTCGGGGAGGATGAAGCCCACCGCAAGAGAGGGTCTCTCTCTTGAAAATGAAATTTTACGGGGAAGGATTCCATCCTTGTCCGCCCGGTTCATTATGGTCGCGCTCAACTTGGCTGAAATGGCAAGCAGGTTTTTATCCCCTGTTCTTCTTCCTGCCTCCTTCAGCAGCCGGGCAGCCTCCAGAGAGAAGAGGGTATCTGTCTCGGGGTTGTCGGGAAGAAGAATGTAGAGCCCTTCTTCCAGCCAGACGATGAGAGGATAGATGTTCTCTTCAATCCAGGGAACTGTGTCTTTTGCATCCGGATCCGAAAGAACCCTTTTCAGTTCCAGTATCTCCCTGTAGGGGGAGACATCGGGATTGGCTGTCAGCTTCAGCGACGTTCTGGCTGTCAGGAGCGGTTCAGGTTCACCTCTCAGCAAAGGAGCCGTTTTATTGACGATATCTCCGCTGAAGGGGCTGGAATACCAGCTGAGGGATGAACTGTTTTTTTCTGCCGCTTTCAGAAGATCCGATACGACAAGGGCCTGATCCCCCCGTCTGAAGGATTCGGAGATATACTGAGTCAGGGCGGATTCACTGAAGGCGGGTACTCCCTCAGGCATGGTCCAGTTTCCTGTATTCTTGTCAAATCTGGTTTTCCATCCCGAGTAGACCTTGCCGGCAAACTGGGCAATCGTCGCCTCCTCGGAAGGAATTGTCTTCTTGTCATCTGCCAGCCACTCTCTGACGGATCTGCCCAGTCCGGGAGCCTCATCCTCCAGCGTTATGCTGCTGCTGACCCTGTCCGCCATGGAGATTGTAAGCTGGGAGTTTCTGAAGTCGAGATCCCCGCTGCTGTTCATGAAGAAGGTGCTGGTTCCGTCGCTGAGAGTCAGTCTCTCCTGCTCATCCAGACTCAACTGATAACTCTTCTGCGCCCTGGCTCTTATTTTCAGCTCTCTGATGGGGGGAATCGTCTGCGGGACGGATATCCGGATGGTACTGTTCGTTGTCTGAGGCGCGCTTCCGATCTCAATGTCTATATCGTATTTGAAATGAAGAATCACTCCGTTTCCGGTGTTTTCTATCCCTGTCAGTTCCAGGTTCCTCACGATACCGTCATCGGTGACGATTTTGAGAGAATCTCTGGAGTAAAAATCCATTTCAAGACCATTGGTAAAGACGGCCATTCTGGAGATTCTGGAGGGAGAAAAAGCGGAACCGACGGTTCTGGTTCCCTTATAGGAGACATTGTTGACGACCAGTGACATCTCTTCAAAACGGGAAAAGTGAATGTACAAAAATGCGAGGATCAACAGGCCGTACAGGACGGGTAAAGCTCTGAGAAATGAGCTGGATTTCTGCTTCATATGGCCGAATATTACCAGCAGGATTCTAAAAATGCAACCTTGTCCAAATCCCGTTCCCTATGTATATTAACTACTGTATTCCTGGGTTATCCCCCCTTAATGAACCTACCCCAGAACATTTTTCTGAAAGAAACATTTCATTCCTGAATTCTTTCAGCGAAAACAAGGAGATTTAATGAAATTCAGCCGACTCTCGTTTTCCGGGGCCATACTGATGATCGCCGCATTTTTCATCCCCCTTTCGTGTACCACGACAGGCAGTGAAAAACCGGTCGAAAGTCCTTCCGAAAAGAGCAGTCAGGTTGAAAAACCGGAAGACAAGGGGCCTGTTGAAACAGTTCAGCCCGATCTTACCGAGTCATTGAGTGCATTGAGTTCGGTTGAAGACATGGGGAAGGCTCTCGCCCTTCTTGAAAATACGGAAGACCTGACCCTGGACGAGCGTATTCTGAAGGCCGCTCTTATGATCTCGGAGGGACAGCGGGAAGAGGCCAGAGTAGAATTGAATACCCTGCTGGAAGAGAACCCCGGGCATCTTGAGGTCATGTTCAATCTGGCCCTTCTGGAAGATGCGGAAGGCAACTTTTCGGCACGTGACGACTACCTGAAGAAGATTCTGGAAAAGGATCCGGATCATGAAGACGGACTCCTTCTGAAGGGTAATATCGATCTCTCCGCAAAGCGCTACAAGGATGCGGACAGGAGTTTCGCCCGGATTCTGAAGAGGGATCCCGAGAACTTCCTGGCTCTTTCAGGCGCCGGAACGGCGCAGATGAATCTGGACAATCTGGAGGGAGCGGTGAAGCTCCTGACTAGAGCCATAGAACTGGAACCTGACTTTGCCTACCTCTATGTGGACAGGGCCCGGGCGCTCCGGGGGCAGAAGAAGTACGGCAGGGCGGAAGATGACTATTCAAAAGCCATAGAACTGGAACCGGATGTGGAATGGCACTACCTGGACCGGTCAAGAATCCGCATTCAGTACTTTGATGATCTTAACGGAGCCTATGATGATCTGAAGACTCTGGAATCCCTCAATCCGGACAATCTCTTTGCCAATATATACCTGGCCGGGATTCTGGATGAATGGAAGAGGTATGATGAAGCTCAGACATACTTCGAAAAGGTTCTGGCTGCCCGCCCCGATTACGGGTATGCCCACGAGCCTCTGGCAAAATATGCCTATATGAAGGGTGATTTCACCGGAGCGAAGGATCATTTTCTGCTGGCCTATCAGTTTGAACCCAGAAACGTCATGTATGTTCTGGCGGCGGCAATCTGCATGGAAAAAACGGGTAACAGGAAGAGTGCGGAATCCCTGTTGAAGGAAGTAGCCCCCCGGGTGGACCGGAATTCTCTTGAATATGAGATGTTCAGATATTATCTTCAACCCGGGTCCAACTATTTTATAATGGATAAAATAGCCAAAGAAAAAAATGAAGACCTCCGCAGCCGAATGTATTTTTATCTGGGAGCCCGTGATGATCTCAAAGGCCTCAGGAAGAGTGCTCTGGCCAGCTATGAAAAGGTTGACGACAATACTGAGTTCTTTGAATCCGTACTTGCCGCCTGGGAAAGGAACCATCCATGAATGATGAAATAAAGATTGAACATGAAGGGGATACGGCAACCCGTATCCGTCTGGGAAACCGGGAGATCCTCATCCTCGGAACAGCCCATGTCTCCAGAGAGAGTGTCGAAGAAGTCACCAACTCCATCCGGGAGGAGCTGCCCGACAGAATTTGTGTTGAAATTGACTCGGGCCGTTACCAGTCTCTATCCAGAGATGAAAAATGGCAGCAGATGGACCTGACGAAGGTCTTCCGTGAAAAAAAAGGATTCCTGCTTCTGACCAACCTGGTCCTTACCTCCTTTCAGAGGAAGGTGGGGATGAATACGGGTATCAAACCGGGAGAGGAGATGAAGATGGCAATCGAGGTTGCCAACGAGCTATCCATCCCTTTTTCATTCAGCGACAGACCGGTTCAGATGACCTTACAGAGAGCCTGGGGAAAGAGCAGTTTCTGGAATAAAATGAAGCTTCTGGCATCCCTGCTGAGTTCGGTATTCACAACAGAAAAAGTGGATGCCCAGGAAGTGGAGTCTCTCAAGAAAAAGGGTGCCCTTCAGGATATGATGGAAGAGCTGTCCGACTTTCTCCCTTCAGTGAAAGAGGTCCTGATCGATGAGAGGGACCAGTATCTGGCGACAAACATCTATGAAGCGCCGGGCAATAAGATCATCGCCATTGTCGGTGCCGGTCATATGAAAGGTATTATCAGCTGGATTGAAGATCTGCACACGGGAAGAAAAGAGGCCGATCTCGATGAAATATCCACCCTGCCTCCCCGGAAGATGGGCAGCAAAATCATCCCCTGGATCATTCCAGCCCTGATTCTGGCCATAGTTGTGACGGGATTCATCACCTCGGGAGTCGAGGTCGGAGTGCACATGCTCGTGATCTGGGTTCTGGCTAACGGTACACTGGCCGCTCTGGGGGCCATCCTCGCTCTGGCCCATCCGCTGACCGTACTGGGTTCCTTCATTGCCGCTCCCGTTACCAGTATGAACCCCACAATCGGTGTGGGAATGGTTTCGGGAATTATGGAGTATTTCTTCCGCAAGCCCAGGGTCCATGATATGGAAGCGCTGCAGGATGACGTGACCTCTCTGCGCGGATGGTACAGGAACAGAATTTCCAGAATCCTTCTGGTCTTCTTCTTTTCATCCATAGGCAGTTCAATAGGAACCTTCTATGCCCTGCCCCGGATATCACTGCTTCTGGGAGGCTGAGTCAGAGCTCAGCTTCGGCTGCTGAAGACTTTTTTTACCGCGTCCCGGATGTCTCCGGCAATGATGGGCGCATCTCCCTTCCATTCGCCGATCTCTTCCGATTTTCCGGGAATGAGTATCCTTTTGAATCCCATATCCTCGGCGGCCTTCAGCCGGCGGCGCAGCTGAGGAACGGGACGGAGTTCTCCCGTGAGACTCATCTCGCCGAATGCGATCAGATCCGAAGGAATCTGAACACCCGTTCTGGCCGAATAGATGGCCAGAGCCAGGGGCAGTTCCATACCGATTTCGGCAATCTTCATGCCCCCTGCCACGTTGATGTAGATATCCTGATCCGAGAATTTGAGACCCAGATGTTTTTCCATGATGGCGGCTACCCGGGATACCCGGCTGGTTTCCACCCTGTCGGAGAAGATCCTGGAAACGGCGCCCTTGGCCGGGACCGTGAGGGACTGGATCTCCACGAGCAGTACTCTGGACCCCTCAAAAACAGGCGCCACGGCGATGCCCGGAGGGAGGTCTCCCTCCCGGTTTTCCAGAAACAATCCTTCCGGATGGGTGACCTGTTCAAGTCCCGTGGACCCCATTTTGAAAAGTCCGACCTCATCGACCGAACCGAATCTGTTCTTGGTTGCCCTCAGAATCCTCAATTCATTACCCGAATGATCGAAGTAGAGAACCGTGTCCACCATGTGTTCGATCACCTTGGGGCCGGCAATGGCGCCCTCTTTGGTCACATGGGCGATGAGAAACAGAACCGAAGACCGCTGACGGACCCAGTTGATCAGTTCGAAACAGCCGTATTTGAGCTGATTGACGCTTCCTGGTACCAGACCCTGGGTGGGAGACTGGATGGTCTGAATGGAATCCATGATGACGAGGCCCGGCTTTCTCTCTTCCAGAACATTCAGAATTTCTTCGACCCTGGATTCACAGTACAGTATGAGCCTGTCCGAGTTGATGCCCAGCCGTTCGGCTCTGAGTTTGATCTGTCCCGGTGACTCTTCCCCGGATATATAGAGAACCTCACCCTTCTCCGCTGCCATACGGGCGATCTGGAGCATAAGGGTGGATTTACCGATTCCCGGTTCTCCGCCGAGGAGTACGGCGGAACCTTCCACCAGACCGCCTCCGAGGACCTGATCCGCTTCCGGAATTCCGGTTGACTTCCTGCTTGTTTCATTCAGGGTAATGCTGCTGAGGGGCAGGGGTTCGCCTGTTTTTTCTATGATTCCCGAAGGAGTGGAGGGAGCTGAAGAGACCTTGTGTTCCCTGAAACTGTTCCACTCTCCGCAGCCCGGACATCGTCCGAGCCATTTGGACTCTTCATGGCCGCAGGAGGAGCAGCAGAAAACAGTTCTGTTTTTAGACTTGCCCATGGGCCTTACTGGAAATCGACCAGCTCGATATCAAAAATCAGCCAGGAATCGGGGGGGATGGGTCCGTATCCCTTGGAGCCGTAGGCAAGGGCGGGCGGCAGAAGCACAGTTCTTTTCTCTCCCGACTGCATACTCAGTGCGGTTTCCACCCATCCGGGGATGACTCCGTCCTTGCCGAGGACAAACTGAAATGGCTCTCCTCTCATATAGGAGTTGTCAAACTCCTGGCCATTGATCAGCCGGCCCGAGTAGTGCATCCGGACTGTGTTGCCGGGTCTCGGTCTGGGTCCGGTGCCGGGAGTCGTAATCTTATAGAAGATCCCGGTCTCCGTTTCCTGAACATTCCCCATCTTATCCAGAATCAGGGCGATATCGGGGTGTTCTTCTGCGAAGGCGCTTCTGGCTTCGACCTCGGCTTCCGCAATCATGGCCCTGACCGACTTATCGTCGGGGCTGAAGGACTGGGCGTCGTTTCCGATCCGGAGAATTTCAACAGAATGGAGGGTGTTTCCTCTTTTCAGTTTTGGCAGAATCTCGGAGCCCTTAACGAGGGTTCCGAAGGTTGTGTACTTCTGATCCAGAAAGGAGTCTCCGTTGATCATTATCAGAATCCGGCTGCCCAGATCCAGTCCCTGTCTGGAGTCCATGACAAGGGCGCCGGGTGTTCCGGCGGAGAGGGGGCCGTTCTTCTCTCTGGGGATTGTATAATCTGCACCGCCGTCGCCCGTTCCGCTGGGGTCTCCCAGAAAGAGGGCATAACTTTCGATGACTTTATAGAATTTCTGATTGTCATAGTAGGGACCCGAAGGGGTGTTCAGATCCATCTTTCCTTCCGCCAGAGCCACAAAGTTCGACACCGTGCGGGGAAGGTTTTCATAGGCCAGTTCAAAAAGGAGTTCTCCCTTTTCCGTATTGAACCGGGCATACAGACCCGGAGGCAGAGTTTCTTCCTGAGCCGTCAGAAACAGCGGGGCGATCAGGATTTGCAGTATCAGAATCCAAAGGGTTCTCAGTTTCATTCTTGTCTCCAGGTCTGGTTTATCGGTTTCAGAAGTCGAGGAGTTCCACCTCGAAAACGAGCCAGGCATCGGGGGGGATGATACCGCCGGCTCCACGGCTTCCATAAGCCAGTTCGGGGGGAAGGATGATGATTCTCTTCTCCCCTTTCTTCATATCCAGCAGAGTCTGATCCCAGCCGGCAATGACACGTCCGCCTCCGGCGGGGAATTCAAAAGGAGTCCCTCTGTCTACGGAGCTGTCGAATTTACGGCCGTCCAGAAACATTCCGGTGTAATGAACTTTTACATTTGTACCGGGTGCAGGTTTGGAACCCTTCCCTTCCTTCTCGATGACGTATCTGATTCCCGTATCGGAAACCTGCGCATCAGGCCACTTTTTGGCAATCTCTTCAAGAACCGCCTTCTGAGCTTCTTTCTTTTTTCTGATTTCGGCCCCTGCCAGATCTTCCAGTGCCGCATCAAAGGCTTTCTGATCATTTTCGAAGGACTGGGCGGCGCTGCCTACCCGGATGATTTCAACCGTCTTGATCTTGTCATTCTGTTTGATGGCATTGACGATATTCTGGCCCTCTACGACATGGCCGAAGATCGTGTGCTTTCCCTGGAGCCAGGGGGTTTCTACATGGGTGATGAAGAACTGGCTTCCATTCGTACCGGGACCGGCATTGGCCATGGCCAGAATTCCGGGACCGTCGAACTTCAGGGAGTTGTCGATTTCATCGGGGAAATTATATCCGGGACCGCCGGAACCTGTTCCTGTGGGATCTCCGCCCTGTATCATGAAATCATTGATGACTCTGTGAAACTTGATGCCGTCATAGTATTTTCCCGACTTGTTGGCTTTGATCTTGCCTTCCGCCAGTCCGGTAAAGTTGATGACCGTCAGGGGTGTCTTTTCAAATTCAAGAGAGAGGAGAATTTCTCCTCTTGTCGTATCGATAAGGGCGTAAAGTCCGTTATCCAGTTTCGTTCTGTCAATTGCACTTGCACTCATTGTTCCCATTATGAGCAGCGCGCCGGACAGCAGTAGTGTTCTTAAGGGTTTAAGCTGCTTCATATTTCCTCCTGTAATTAATGAAAAACCGGCTGGAAAGGGTTTGTTACAGATCTGCCGGTATTTTTTTTCAGAGCATAACACTAAATGGAGTCAGGATCAATTCTGGGGGGGGAGACTTTGTTGACAGCTCCGGGAGAACTCTATAAAATTACCCTAAATTTATGAAAACCCGGAAAAACTTCTTTTTTTACTTTTTTAACTTTTTCTTTTTTGCCGGAGGGGAAACCCCGGGGTTATCATAAGGAACGAATGTTCAAAATGAGCCGCAGAGGGTTTCCGAATCAGGGAAACCTGCTGCGGCTCTTTTTTTCATTACCAACAACAGGGTTCAAACCCTTATTAAACTATTTGTGAGGTCCGGAATGCAGCAAAATCTGGAAGATCTGAAGAGTGAATTTGACTCGGCGCTGGAGCAGGTGAAAGACAATTCGTCCCTGGTCAACCTCAAGGCGGAATTCCTCGGGAAAAAGGGAAAGCTGAGTAATATTCTCAAATCTCTCAAGGATGCAAGCCCGGAAGTCAGGCAGTCTCTGGGGATGGAGTCCAATCAGCTCAAAGAAGTCATCCTGGGAGAAATCGAAAGGAAGATGACGGCTCTGGAACTGGACGAGATCAATGAAAAACTGAAAAAGAACTGGCAGGACATCACCCTGCGGTCATCCGTACAGGACCGGGGGCTCACGGCAGCCGGTTTTCATCCCGTAACCATCATCCAGCGGGAAATAGAGGATATCTTTACATCCATGGGTTTTGAGATCCTGGACGGTCCCCATATCGAGGATGAGTACCATAACTTCGAAGCCCTCAACATCCCGGACACTCATCCGGCAAGGGATATGCAGGACACCTTCTGGTTCGGCGATATGAAGCATCTTCTGCGGACCCATACCTCCTGTATCCAGGCCCGCGGTATGGAGACCAGAACGCCTCCATTCAAATTCATCGGACCGGGAAAGGTCTTCCGCTGCGAGGCGACGGATGCCTCCCATGAAGCGGCCTTCCACCAGCTGGAGGGGATGATGGTGGGCGAGGATATTTCGGTAGCCAACCTGATCTACTTTATGAAAACCCTTCTGAGCGAAATTTTCAGAAAAGAAGTCAATGTCCGTCTCCGTC
>QKJO01000117.1 GCA_003249275.1 Spirochaetaceae bacterium | reverse complement strand
ACAGAGAGAAAAAGTACAATAACCAGAAAAATTTTAACTGTTTTTTTCATATAGCAACCTCACTAAATATGTAATTCCAAAACAAATACCCGCAATGAGGATGACCCCCGAACTGACGGGGATATCAAACTTCAGGGCAATAAAAAACCCGGCGGCGCTGTAAAAAAGCCCCGACAGGGATGCTGTCATGAACATTGACTTCATGGAGCGGGAGAAAGAAACAGCCGTCATGGCAGGAAGAAGCACGAGAGCATCCAGCAGCAGAGCTCCTACAAGCCGCATGGCAAAGGCGATTGTCAAACCTGTCAGAATCATGATGGAATAAAACAGGACGGGCTCGTTCACTCCCGCCGTCCGTGCCGTCTCCTGATCGATCAGAACGGCGCAGATCTGCCTGTAGCGGAGAGACAAAAACAGAATTATGAGAAGACAGAACACGATGAGCAGTCTGAGATCTCTTACAGTCAGGGCAAAGATACTGCCCCAGAGGAGATTCATCGTATCCTGAACCGGAATCCTGTTTCTGTAAATCAGGATCATGGCAATTCCGACGGACATGACCATAAAAAAAGTCGTTAATCCCCCCGCCTGGATTTCGGACCTCCGGGACATGGCGGTGATCAGGAGGACAAGCAGCAGATTGATGCCTATGGCACAGAGAAGAGGATCAAGGGAGAAGGACAGAGCAACCGCTCCCGCCAGCATCACCCCGTGCATCAGCATAAACCTCAAATTCAGAAGATTGAGCCTCAGGATAAAAATGCCTGTCAGGGGAAAACAGAACCCTGCTGCAAGCAGGCATAAAAGCCCCCTCATTACGGGAGGAAAAAAAAGAAGCTCCCTCATCTTCTCACTTCCAGTGACTGATTACAGAAGGTAATGCGCGTCCAGTCATAGCCGGTAAAATCGTCTTCCGTATGGGTGACCAGAAGGATGGAGATACCGTAGCTGATCCTGATCTCCTCAAGCACGGCGGAAAACCGTGCCCTGCCCGATTTATCAAGATAGGTAAGAGGCTCATCCAGAACGAGAAGCCGGGCATCCTGGCTCAGACAGCGTGCCAGTGCAACCCTCTGTCTCTCACCGCCTGACAGGGTGAAGTAGGATCTGTCGATCAGGTCAAGACAGTCCGTATCCTCCAGAGACTTCCTGATGATCCGGCTCCGATCCCCCCGGGGGACGGATAATCCGGCCAGTCCTGTCTCCACCATTTCCCGTACGGTGACCGGAAATTTTCTTGCGGGCTGCTCCTGGGAAACATAGGCCAGAGTGTGGCGGTTTTTCCTCCATTTCCTTCCGGCGGTATTCATGCCGTGTATCTGCACTGTCCCGCTTTTCAGGGGATAGAGTCCGGTAATGCATCTGAGAAGGGTCGTCTTTCCGCAGCCGTTGGACCCGCTGAGTACGGCGGCATCGCCGGAACCGAGAGTAAAATTGATGTGATCCAGAAGGATTCTGTTCTGCCGTTCCAGTGTCAGGTCCGTCAGAATCAGTGAGGGTGAGTTCAAAGTCCGGGGCTCCGTCCCGCTCTTCTTGAGAGCTCACTGTAGGCGTCGTCACTTGACATTTCATCGGTCAGAACCAGCTCTGTCTGACAGTCCAGCCTGTCCACCAGAGTATCATAGGTGCATTCGATGCTGTATTTATTGAGATATGAAAGACCTCTTCTGCTGACGACGGAACCATGGCATTTTTTGATGCCCATCCTGCATATGAGAACTGCCGCTCCCCTGCCGATCAGTTTGTCCCTGAGTTCAAGAAGAGAACTGTCCACATCGAGGCTTTTCAGATGATCTTCCAAAGCAAACAGCGGATGCAGCCAGTGGCCGTCGTCTGTAAAGATGAAATTGTCCGGCCCTTTCACTATCAGATTCAATACGTCCTCCTGCGATAAGTTCTATATTAACCTGATCTCTGTTTTATGAAAATGCATGCCCTGATATTTATTCCCGATTCGATCATATAAAAAAGACAAAAAAAAGCCTTCCCGAAGGAAGGCTCTTATGATTAACGGTTTATTATCTTGAGTAGAACTCAACAACCATCTGCTCATTGGCAACGGATACGATGTCTGTCCGGTAGGGACTTCTTTCAACACGGCCGTTGAGGTTGTCTTCAGAAAGAGTCAGCCATACAGGAACGGGCTGTCCGTTTCTGGCAAGGCTTTCTCTGACGAGTTTCTTGCTCTTGTCGCTTTCTTTAACGGTGACCTCATCACCCTCTCTGAGGATTCTTGAGGGTATGTTACAGCGGCGGCCGTTCACATAAATGTGACCGTGACCGACCATCTGTCTGGCCTGGGTTCTGGTTGTTGCCATACCCAGTCTGTACACGATGTTGTCCAGTCTTCTTTCAAGAAGGATCATCATGTTGTCACCGGTCAGACCGGTCAGACTCTTTGCCTTTACGAACAGGTTGTAGAACTGTTTCTCACTCAGTCCGTATGCAAATCTGATTTTCTGTTTTTCTGTCAGCTGCCGTCCGAAATCGCTTTCTTTCTTGCGGACACGTTTACCTTTTTCGATACCCGGTCCCTGCGGTTTCTTCTTAAGTAATTTATCATATTTAACGTTTCCGTAAATATTGACACCGAGACGGCGGACAATTTTTCCTTTAGCTTTGGAATTTCTTGCCATTACTCTATATCTCCTGATATATTTATTCTGCTCCTACGGAGCGTCCGGATATCTTATATTGTTCCTCCACCTAAGTCAATATATAAGATAAAATTGAAATATATTTTCAAAGGGACTTATTTCAATTAGAATTGTGCTCATATTTGAGGGAGATTCCTATGAAAATTGTCATGATACGCCACGGAAAATCTGACTGGACGACGGATACGGAAGATTACGACCGCCCGCTGAATGAACGGGGACTTTCCGATGCCCCTCAGATTGCCAGAGAGCTGATCAGACGGGGAATCAGGCCGGACAGAATGATCACGAGTTCCGCTCTGAGAGCCCTCACAACGGCGGAGATCATGGCAAAAGAATTCGACTTCAAAGGCATTGACTCCACTCAGGATCTCTATCTTGCCGATCCGGAGGTCATTCTGGATACGGCCCTTTCCGATATGAATGACAGCCTTACCCTTTTTCTCTTCGGACACAATCCGGGCATCTCGAGGGCGGCCGCCCAGCTGCTGGGCAGGCAGATCGAAATGCCCACCTGTTCCGCCGTTATGATTGAACTTAAAAAGAGAGATCGTGAGTGGCATCTGAAGGATTCATTTTTCATAACCCCAAAAGAACTGGGATTCAGATAATTCACCCTTCACTCATTGACTGTGTCAAAATCGATCCTGAAACTTGTAAAAACGCCGGGACGGCTGGTCATCTGGATGGTTCCTTTCAGTTTATCCCGGATCAGATTGCTGACGATATTCAGCCCCAGTCCCGTATTCCCCGCTTCCCGGTTGGTCGTGAAAAACGGTTCAAAAATATGATCTTTCACAGAATCCGGAATCCCGTGTCCTGTATCTGTATGTATTAAGGTGATGTGGCCGTCTTTTTCCATGGCGGAAACATAAATGTGACCGTTGGTTATATCATCCCGGAACCCGTGCTTCAGTGAATTGAAAATCAGATTCAGAAAGGTATGCACCAGAATGTCAGGGTAAGTATTCACCTGGCAGTTTTTTAGATTCAGGTGAACTTTATGGGAGGTTTTCTTCAATTCCGGTTTTACCGAATCAAAGATGCTGCTGATGGAATCGGCAAGATTTATAAGACGTACTTCATTGATCGCCTGGTCCGACGTCACATTCCTGAAATTGTTGATAAGACCGGCGGCTCTCTCCAGATTTGCGGATGTCATGGACAATACACCTTCGGATTCGTTCAGAAAAGACTCGAACATCTCCATGGACAGGGACTCGGAGGTATAAGATTTCCTGATCTTCCCGATCTCGCCCGAAAGATGAGAGACCGCCGTGACCGAAACCCCCAGTGGTGTGTTTATCTCATGGGCCAGCCCTGCAACAAGGCGGAGGGTGAGAGACGTTTTATCAGCTTCGGCCAGCATTGCGGAAGCCTGATTCAGTTCAGATGTTCTCTTCTGAACTTTTTCCTCCAGAGATTCATTCAACTCCCGCAGACTCTCGGTAGCCGCCTTGACCCTGTTGTTGAGAATCCACGAGAAACCGGCCAGCAGCAGAACGACACCTGCCAGAACAGCGGTCGTCAGCATCAGCCAACCGGGCAGAACCGTAGGCAGAAAACCCTCCGAGGAGTACCATTTCTCGTAGAGGGTCCAGTAATAGGAATCCGTATCCGCCTTCAACTCGGCGAGACGCTGGCTGAACTGATCCACCAGAGGAATCATTCTGTAGTTGTCGGCGGAACAGGTCGTGTACCCGCTCAGGGGTGAGAAGAGGATGCCTGTGGACTGTATGGTGTCATAACCCAGAAGAACCGTATTTTGAGAAACTCCTCCGTCCAGATCGCCGCTGAGAACGTCATCGATCATCCTGTCGAAGTTGTCGTAATAGACCGGCTGGAAGGGAATGCCCAGACGGTCCATATAGTTTATGAAGTTCTGTCCCTGTGCTTCGTTCCGGATCATTCCCACTCGGCTGTTTTCCAGCTCCAGAACGTCGGTAAAGGATTTTCCCTTTTTAATGAAATACTGTCCCCATCCTGTCATGGTGGCCACATCGGGCCAGTAAAAGAGGTCCTCTCTCGCCTCCTGACGGAGTATTGTTGAAAACAGGTCGACTTCATTGTTCAGGATTCTGGGATAAAGTTCTGAGAACGGAGCAACCACATAAACCGGCTCGTAACCGAACTCACGGATGATCCTGCTGAACAGTTCGATATAAAACCCTGTGGGATTTCCATCTTCATCAACAAAAGTGAAAGGTCTGAAATCCGGAACAAGACCGTAGCGGATAATCTGTTCATCTCCGTATTTGTGAGAGTCTTCAGACAGATCCCTCTGCTGACCGATGAGAGGTACGCT
>QKJO01000149.1 GCA_003249275.1 Spirochaetaceae bacterium | reverse complement strand
ATGGCGGAGAGGACTCCGAAGCCCCCGGCGACGGCTCCTGTGACGTTCAGAACTCTCGGGTATTGCCGTTTTTTAAGAGAGACGATGCTGACAAGAAGAATCCAGATCCCTCCGATAATTTCGTTTCCGCCGCCGATCCCGTCGGTTACGGTTTCTATGATCAACCAGGCAGCCGCGGCCCCGGCGGGATCTGTAACCGCCAGTTCGATCACCCGTTCCATTCCGGTATTGAAAATCATACCGCTTGCGATCACCAGTACGGCCCAGATGCATCCGAATACCGAGGCAGTCTGCATGAGAGCGGGAGAGTGATCTTTCAGATCCTGATGAAGTGCCAGGGTGAGGATGACCATAGCAACACCGAATAGGATGTAGATCAGCGTGTTGACGAGGTAGAAGAGGGTGCGGTATTCGGTCAGCATCCTGACTCTGACCGCAGGGTCCGTTTCTCCGGGATAATTCACAACCAGTAAAAAGAAAAGCATTCCCAGAATATAGGCTGTTCCTTCGTACAGGGCGGCAGCACCGCCCCATCTGTTCCATTTGTTCATTCCGTGTCTCCCTGTAAATGACTCTACTACAGGGCAGACCGGAAGGTTAGACACTAAAGTGTTGTTCGGGGTGTTGAAAAGTGATTCTTGTTGACGGTCTTACAATTATAAAGTTCAAATTTTCCTGATACCCTTACGGTATTCCAGCGGTCTGAGCCCGCAGTAGAGTTTGAACTGATGGTTAAAATGACTCTGGTCCGAGAAACCGCAGTTCAGGGCCACATCCGCCAGATCCATGTCCGTTTCCAGCAGGAGAACTGCTCTCTGAATTCTCATATTGACAATATCCGCATGGGGGGTCAGGCCGTATCGCCCCGAATAACGTCTGATAAAACTGTATTTATTGAACCCTGCCCGTGAGGCCAGTCCCTCCAGAGAGAGGGAGGCCTCGGGCATATCTCTGATCAGATTGTGGATTTTCTCAATCTCCTCTTCACCGGGATCTGTTCTGATGTCGCCGGGTTCATATTTGTCCAGAACATCCTTCAGAGCGCCTGTCAGAATTTCCTCCGTTCCCGGAGAAACTCTTCCTCCGGCAATGGTGATGAACTCTCTGAAAGAGCTGCCGGCGGGAAATGCCAGAGACTGAAAAGTATCGGGAGCGACGGAAAAATGATCCTTCCACCAGGCCTCATCGATATAGAACATTATGAATTTGAAATCCGGGACATTCTCGGGAACACAGATATGGACGGTACGTGAGGGAATCAGAACCACATCACCGGGTGACAGAAGATAGTGACGGTTTTGGACCGTTATGGTTGTCCGGCCTGTTTCGATATATCCGATGGAAACTTCCTCGTGGGAGTGGGGCCGTTTTGAATACATCTCCTCCCTGCTGTTTGTCTTGTATTTCAGAAATGGAAGATTTTCAATTTTCCTAATCACAGGGAGCTCCGGCCGATCGTTCAGTTTTTCTTTTTTTTGTCGAGATCGCAGCAGTCCAGTCTCTGACTGCCGTACAGACTGTCGTTGACCCGCCCCAGTCTTGTCAGGTAATTGATCCAGCGCTGTTTCAGTTTTAATTTAAATTTTTTCAATGGAAACCTCTATAAATAATAGTAACCCTATATGATTTAGATGGCAATAGTCAGGGGCCCATCCCGGCGAATGATCGTTCTCTTCCGAATATCCCCTACCTCCTCATCCCCGGAATCACCCGGAAAAACCTGCCTCGTCAGTTGCTCTCTTTCAGAGGGAAATCTCATAACAGGAGAACACCGTAAGGAGTGAAATCAGATAGGAGAGGGTGCTTTCCGCCCCCTGGTTCCTGTTGACACCCTGGCTCTTCAGTCCGTCGTTGCATCCTGATGTTTCAAAGTCGTAGAGGGGCAGGCGCAGATCGTTTTCCCCCAGAAACCACATGAAGGAGTTGAACATCTTCTGAAGATAGAGCTTGTCCTTGGTAATCGAAAATGCCTGATGGTACATCAGGACGATGGCCATGGCATTGACGGGCTGCTGATCAAACTGGGAACGGCTCTCCCCTTTGTTGAACCACTCATCACTGCCGATGAGGGATATGTACCCCTCCTTGAAGATGATATCGTCGAGAAAATTCATCGCCTCCATGGCAATGTCCAGGGTATTCTGGTCACGGGTGATTTCATAGGAGTGAAGGAGGGCATAGGGAATAATGCCGTTATCGTAGGTCAGTGAGGGTTCGAACCAGTGCCACGAGTCTGTCCTGTGATCCGCGTACCGGGGAAGGATTTTTCCGGTCAGGTCCTTCAGAGTATCGAGCAGGCCTTCATCACCCGGAAACCTGTGGAGCCAGTGGCAGATCCCGATGATGGTGTTGGCGATTCCTCTCAGTGAGGTCAGGTTTCTGAAAAAGGAGTAGGCATCGACAAACATCTCCCTGCCCATTTCCGAGTAGGCATCGGTGGGATAGTTTCTGACGAGGTACCCCAGAGCCCAGACGGTCCTGCCGAAGGCGTCTTCGGAGCCGACCTCATCCAGAAAGCGGCGGTCGTAGCTCAGGAAATTTCTGAACGTTCCGTTCTCATTCTGCATGAACTGAATATAGCTGAGGTAGTAGGGAATCAGACTGAGGGCTTCCTTGTCCTTGAACTGATCATAAGCCATGACAGACATCAGCAGGGCTCTGGCATTGTCGTCCAGACAGTACCCGTCGTTGAACTTGGGAATGTTGTATCTGCAGTGCTGAAGGATTCCCGTGGAATCGGTCATCCTGATCACATGATCTATGCTGAATTTGGGCAGGAGAAGGGGCTTGATGACCCACTCTTCATCCCTTTCCGTTCTTGTAAAGGTGCTGATGACCTCTTCGGCCGCCTTGAGGTATTTCCGGCCGATCTCCGGCCAGGTGGTCTGCTTACCGTACTCATAGGCATTTTTCCGGAGGGTGTTCATTTTGTCGGGGTGATCGAGAAGATCCAGAAGTATACCCGTCAGGGCCTCGGAATCGTTGAAATCAAATAGCATCCCCCGGTTTTCCGCAAGCAGTTCTCTGGCATGCCAGTAGGGCGTTGAGATGACAGCCGCACCCGCTCCGACGGCATACGAGAGGGTTCCGCTGGTAATCTGGGCTTCGTTCAGGTAGGGGGTGACATAAAGATCGGTGGCCGAAAGATAGCTCAGAAGTTCATCCACATCCACAAAACGGTCGTCAAAATAGACATTGTTGATGAGGTTGTGTTTTCTGACAAGCAGTTTGAGATAGTTTCTGTACTCTTCTCCGGAGGACCTGATGACGGCGGGATGAGTCTTGCCCAGAATGATATAGAGCAGTTCAGGGTGCTTTTCCACCACCGGCGGCAGGGCGTTGATGACCGTCTCCAGTCCCTTGTTTCTGCTTAAAAGGCCGAAGGTTATCAGGGTTTTCTTTCCTTCCACCTTGAAGCGTTTTTTGTGGACATGGCTCTGGGTAAAATCAAATTTGGGTACGCCGTGGGGAATCACTTCTATCATTTCCGGATCAATCCCGTAAACGGTCTCCAGAATTTCAATGGCCAGACTGTTCATGACCACGATTTTTGATGCGATCTTGCCGATCTCGATGATGATGTTCCGTTCGTTGTAGGACGGGTTTTTAAGCACTGTATGAAAGATGACGACCAGAGGAATTTTCAGCCTGTGAATGAGGGGGAGGATGTATACGCCGCTGTTGCCTCCGTAAATTCCGAATTCATGCTGCAGAAAGCAGACATCCGCATTGCTGAAGTTGATGTATTTCACCGCTTTCAGATAGTCCTGGGGCATATTCTGATTGATCTGCTGAACAACTATGGGAGGATAGTCATAGCCCTGGTCCAGGTCGTTCATGGCGACGACATAGGCTTCTGTCTCGGTGGAATTCATGGCTCCCCCGCTTAAGAGGGAGTCGACAAAGTCTTTGGTAAAGGTGGCAATGCCGCATTCGCGGGGCGGATAATTCCCGATGCATGCTATTTTCATAACTTACTCCTCCTTGCCCGATCAAAAAACCATAAGGACAGAAACAGGAAGCAGAAATTCGGTCAATCCTTCCTATGATCTACACTAATTCTAATTCATACTCTGTAAAGATGTAGGGATATTCATTCCAGCGGATATCCCCCTGTGTCTTCTTATTGGAGGCGGTTAGAGAAATTCATCCATATCGTGGCCGTAATTTCTTCTCTGATACCCCTGTGACCGTTTTCGGGCCACTTCCCTGGCGTCTTCCAGTTCTATAAATTCTCCCTTGTAGATAAATCCGTCATCCAGAGTTGTGCATTCAAAGGATCTGAACAGCAGGGTCTTATCAATCGGGTTGAGTTCCAGATCGTAAACCTGCTTGATTTTTCCTTCACCGTCCCTTTCAATCCACATCCTTTCATGGTAGCGGGAGATCCCGCTGACTCGTTCCAGTTCTTCTTCTTTGATCATTTTTATTCCTTGTATGATTTATTTTAAGACATGCGGGAGAAGATGGATATGAATTCCCGCATTTTTTGGGCCGTTTTTCAGTGGTTTTCATATTTGATTCCCTGTTTTTTGAGAGAAAAGTATCCCCCAATTATTCATTAGGAAAATGCCAATATAATTCGGGAAACATTATTGACAAACAGATATATCTGTACCATTTATATATGTAGTTTATGACCCATGGTGTATGAGGAATAAGCTACAGACTAAGGACCCTTAACGCTAACAAACGTCTGTTATCATCTTCATTGAATTGCCTTTGTATTTTGAAGTTGGTTTCAGGTCTTTGTCCGGGGGAGTCCCCTAATTTCAGGTTCCTGAATCCTGCTTCACCGGGGCAGAGCGAGGAATCCGTGCCGAAGAAACTCTGGTTTTTAACACAGGATGACGAAATTGTCGATGTCTATGACGATAAGGATATCGCCATGGAAGAGCGTATCTATCTGAAAGAGGATAATCCCCTGGATGATATTAAACTTCAGGCGATCGGCCTTGAAGAACTGAACAATTATCCGG
>QKJO01000074.1 GCA_003249275.1 Spirochaetaceae bacterium | reverse complement strand
AGATGCGCAAAGAGCTCTCTTCCGATGACAGGAGCAGAATCCAGAACAACTTCTTCAAACAGATCAGCGAAAACTGTATCTGCATGAATCTCAAAGGACGGGACAAGAATAGCATCCTTCACGAACTCGTCGGACTGATAGAGCAGGACGGCAAACTCTTCGACTATGCCGACTGCATGCAGGCGGTCCTGGACCGGGAAGCCTCCATGAGTACGGGGATGCAGAAGGGAATTGCCATACCCCACGGTAAGTCGGAGGGTGTGAAGGAACTTGTCGTTGCCATCGGAATCAAGAGAGAAGGGGTTGATTTTCAGTCCCTGGACGGTGAACCCTCGAAGATCTTCATCATTACCCTGTCTCCGAAAAACAACACGGGGCCTCATATCCAGTTTCTGTCATCGGTCAGTGCGATTCTGAACAAACCGAATATCGTGGAAGAGATTCTGGCCTGCCCCGATCCGGCATCCCTCAAGGAGCTGATGATCAGAGAGGCCAGATAGATCTTCAGATCTCTTCAGGAACCCTGCCGGTCCGGTGCATCCAGGCGGCGATGTAGATGAAGGGAGTATCCATAAGAGCTACGATCCATTTCAGAATGTAGGTGGACAGGAAGATCTGAAAGAGCACATCCGCCGGAAGCTGACCGGCAAAGGCGGCGACGGTAAAGACGGCCGAGTCGATCAGCTGACTGACCATGGTGCTGGCGTTGTTCCGAATCCAGATGAATCTCCGGGACGGCCACTTTTTTTTCCAGAAATTGTAGGCCCAGACGTCATGGAACTGGGACAACCCGAAAGCCAGAAGGCTGGCAAGGACGATCCGGGGCATCAGGCCGAAGATATTCTTAAGCGATTCCTGTGCCCAGTCGTCAGCCGACGGCTGAAACCAGAGGGCTGCCTGAAAGAGTGCCATAGAGGCGATCAGGGACACGAATCCGACCAGTACGGCTTTGTTGGCTGACTTTTTCCCGTAGTTTTCCGACAGAATATCGGTGACAAGGAAACTTGTGGCATACACAATGTTTCCCAGAGTCGCATTGATGCCGAAGAGGTCCACAAGTTTGAGCACCTGTATGTTGGCCACAATGGCGGCGATGGGAATCCAGATGAAAAGTCCAGTCTTTCCAAAGAGTTTGTAAAAAAGTAAAATGAAGAGGAAGTTTGCCAGCATCATGGCAAACCAGAGGAGTTCGTTCAATTGTTTTCTCCCAGTTTTATTTGCAGGAAAAGCTGTGGGGACAACTCTTCCCGGGGGCGGGTATAATCTGGCACCACCCTGATTTCAGATTAACAATCTGAAGATGCCATCATAACGATCCTTCAGTCCCCCTGCAAGACGCTGACACAGCCGACAGGAAGGTTTTCATTGAAAAAATACAAGGCCGTTGTTTTTGATCTTTTTACAACTCTGACCTCACTGAGTCATCTGAAGGATGCTCCCGGAAGGTTCTCTCATGAGATACTGGGTATCCCGGCGGACAGATGGTATGAGGCCCTTTTCAACGATTCCCGGGAGAGGCTGACCGGCAGAATCACCGATCCTGTTGAGATCATCAGGGATGTGGCCTGGAAGATCGATCCCGCCATCCCCGAAGATCTTCTGAAACAGTGTGCCGATGAACGGCGCATCCGGTTTCAATACTGTCTCCGAAACCCTCCCGAAGGGGTAATAGATTCTCTCAGAGAGATACGGAGAGAGGGTTATATTCTCGGCCTGATCAGCAATGCCGATGTCATCGAGGCGGAGGGCTGGGCCGGATCCGATCTGGCGTCCTGTTTTGATACGGCTGTCTTTTCCTGTCATGAAGGGGTTATGAAGCCTGATCCGGAGATCTTTCCTCTGTGTACGGTAAGGCTGGGTGTCAGGGCGGAAGAGTGTCTGTACGTCGGCGACGGCGGCAATGACGAACTCATCGCCTCTGCAGCGGCCGGGATGACCGCCGTTCTGACAAGTCAGTTTCTGGCACTGAATCATCCGGATAAGGTCAGAGAAAGAGAGAAGACCGTCAATCATCACATCAGAAATCTGAATGAAATCGTTCCCCTCCTCGGTAAGCTGGAAAACTGATCCCTATCTTTCCGATAGGGCGGCAGAGCCCTTTGACAGTAATTGTGGGATAACCTATTATACAGTCAATACTTTTCTGTAATCCGCCGGGCTCTTAAACTTCCATCGTTGCCGGTAAAAATTACGGATATGAAACGATAAGGATATTTATTTGGAATTTAAAGAGTTACCCCTCAGCGAAAGTACGCTGAAAGCCGTAGAGAAAATGGGCTTCAAGGAGCCCACACCCATTCAGGAAAAGATCATCCCCATCCTGTTGGAAACAGACCGGGATGTGACAGGTCTCGCCCAGACTGGAACAGGAAAAACCGCCGCTTTCGGCCTGCCCCTGATTGAACTGGTGGATGCGGATAAAAGGGAAATTCAGGGACTGGTACTGTGTCCCACACGTGAGCTCTGTCTTCAGATCAACAGAGAAATGGAACTGTTTGCCAAGTATGCAAAATCATTGAGCATCGTCCCCGTTTACGGCGGAAAGGATATGGGGTCCCAGATCAGGTCGCTCAAGATGAATCCCCAGATCCTGGTAGCCACACCCGGGCGTCTTGTGGATATGCTGAAACGGGGTATTGTGGATATGAGTAAACTCCGCTATCTCATCATGGATGAGGCGGATATCATGCTGAATATGGGATTCCGGGAGGAGCTTGATTTTATTCTGGCCGCCTCTCCCGCGGAACGGCAGACCCTGCTTTTTTCCGCCACCATGCCTCCGGAAGTGGCCAGGATCGCTTCCGACTATATGACCGATCCCATCGAAGTCTCGGTAGGAAAAAAGAATGCCGGAACGGATACCATCGAGCATTATTATTATCTGGTTCATGCCAGGGACAGGTACAATGCCCTGAAAAGGCTTGTGGATTTCAACCCGGGCATCTACGGCCTCATATTCTGCCGGACTCGTTCGGATACCCAGATGATCGCCGACAAGATGCTGAAGGACGGCTACAATGTGGATGCTCTCCATGGAGACATGACCCAGCAGCAGCGCGAATATGTGATGAAGAAGTTCCGGGAACAGAGTCTCCAGATCCTTGTGGCCACAGACATTGCCGCCAGGGGACTGGATGTTAACAACCTGACTCATGTCATCCACTACGAACTCCCTGACGATATCGAATCCTACAACCACAGAAGCGGAAGAACCGGCCGGGCCGGACGCCGGGGAACCTCCTGTGCCATCGTCAATCTCAAAGAGAAGTACAAGATCAAGAGGATTGAGAAAACACTGGGACGGAAAATTCTGGAAGCTCCGGTTCCTCTGGGAGCGGATATCTGCGAACAGCAGCTGATGCATCTCATCGACAGGGTTCAGACCGTGGATGTGGATGAAGAGCAGATTGCTCCCTACCTCGGCGTCATCGAAGATAAACTCCGTGATCTGGACAGAAATGAACTTCTCAAGCACTTCATCTCCATGGAATTCAACCGTTTTCTCGGATATTACGGCAACGAAGAGGATCTTCAGCCCGTTAAAACCGAACCCTTCCGGGATCGGGAGAAGGGAGCAAAGTTCACAGGTCGGGAAGGCGGCAATGTCCGTTATGTCCATATGAACCTCAATCTGGGGCATCGGGACAGGATCTCTCCCCAGCACATCATCTCCATGATCAACCGCAGTACCCGCGGATCCAAGGTTCCCATCGGACGTATCGATATCGGACCGACTAAATCCTCCGTTCAGATCGACGGAGCCTTCGCATCACAGGTGGAGGAAGCCCTGAACCGTATTCCCTTTGCCGGAAAGCAGGTGAAGGTGGATATCCAGAAGGATGCTCCTTTCTATGAGGGAGCCTCATTCGGAGCCGGACCGGTCCGGAAGGGCGGCTCGCCCCGGGGAGGATCGTACCGAGGGGGCGCCGGAAAAAGCGCCAGACCCGGAAAGAAGGGATATGATAAAAAACCCGGCAGTTTCCGGTAAAGTATAATTTTCCCCTTCCGATCATAGGAGTAAGAAGAATCAGCAGGATTCTTCCCTATGAGAGGGAGAGGAAATCAATGATCCGTGGACTTTATACCGCATCCAGCGGAATGGACGCCCAGCAGCACAGGCTGGATGCTCTGTCAAACAATCTTGCCAATGTCGATCTCGTCGGCTACAAGCGGGATACTTCCGTACACAAAGCCTTTCCCGAAATGCTCATCCGCCGGTTCAATGACGACGGAGTCCATCAGTTTCCCATCGGCTCCGTTGACTCGGCGCCCATCGTCGGAAAGCTGGGAACCGGTGTTGAATACAACGAATCCTATACAGTCTTTGAGCAGGGGTCTCTGAAGGAAACCTCCAATCCCTTCGATATAGCCCTGGACGGAGACGGTTTTTTTACAATTCAGACAAATCAGGGGGAGCGCTATACCAGAAACGGCTCCTTCATTCTCGGTAAAGAAGGATTCCTTCTGACCAAAGAAGGGTTTCCCGTCCTCGGAGAGAACGGTCCCATCCAGATCAAGCTCAACAACTTCACCATCGATGCCAAGGGACGGATCTTTCAGAACGGTGCTCTTTCAGACAATCCCCAGCGTCTGGTGACCATGGAAGAGAACGACTGGGCCGAAACCGAGCTTGTGGATACGCTCAAACTGGTCCGGTTCGAAGGAAACGGGAACCGTTTTCTGAAAAAGCAGGGAAGCAGCCTCTGGAACAGCAATCTGGAATCGGGGCAAGCCTACATGACATCCATAGATGAGCGGCCCAAGGTGCTGCAGGGGTTCCTGGAAGCTTCCAATGTCAATCCGGTGACCGAGATGGTCAATATGATAGAAGTCAACAGAGCCTATGAGGCCAATCAGAAAGTGATCACCTCCCATGACTCCCTGTTGAATAAACTGATCAACCAGGCTGCCAAATACTAAGCACCCGGTTTGAAGATACTTTGATTTCTGACTCCCCCGGGAGCGGAAGGATGCCTTGAGAATAGGAGAAGAGAAGAATGATGAGATCACTGTGGACTGCCGCATCGGGAATGAACGGACAGCAGTTCAAT
>QKJO01000177.1 GCA_003249275.1 Spirochaetaceae bacterium | reverse complement strand
GGGCAGTTTCCTTTTGTTGAAAGAATTTATTTCCTTCATAGCATTCCTGATGCACTTGTAATATAATGTGTTTATATTGCACTAAAGCGGTAGGAGGAGCTGTATGGAAATTACTGACATCCGCATTCGTAAGGTCAATGCAGACGGTAAGCTGAAGGCATACGTAACGGTGACATTCGATGAATCCTTTGTTGTTCACAATGTCAAGATTATTGAAGGCGACAGCGGAGTTTTCATTGCTATGCCCAGCAGGAAGACTAAAAATGGTGTGTATAAGGATGTTGCTCATCCGATAAATACAGACTTCAGGACTGTTCTACAGGACAGAATCCTGGAAGAATATAATAATCTTGACCCTGATTCTGAAGTCATGGATGACGGCGAAGGTTGATATTTAAAACATAAAAACAAAATTTGGACGTCGGCAAGCGGTAAGCCACCGGGTTTTGATCCCGGCATTCGCAGGTTCGAATCCTGCCGTCCAAGGTATCTGTTATTCGAAGGAGTGAATAAGATGGAGCAGAAAACCCTTTCTGTTGTTGAAAGAACGGAATTCAAGAAAGGTCCTGCCAAGAAACTGAGGAGCGAAGGATTTATTCCGGCCGTAGTCTATGGGCATACAGATCCTCTTCATATTGCGGTAAAAGCCAGTGAATTTGCAAAGAAGTTCAAAGTAGTTTCAGAAAACACAGTGATCAATCTTAAATTGGACGGCAAGGACATCGAAGTTCTTGTAAAAGATGTTCAGGAAGACATCGTCACTGAAACCATTGAACACATCGATTTTTATGAGTTTGAAAGAGGAAAAACTCTGAGAACCCATGTTCCTGTTCATGTAACAGGACATCCCGTCGGTGTAAAAGAGGGCGGTGCTCTTGAGCACAAGCTCCATGAACTCGAAATTGAATGTCTTCCCAAAGACCTTCCCAAAGCCATTGAGATCGACATCACAAACCTTGCCATGGGTGAATCCATCCATGTCAGCCAGGTTCAGGTCGCCAAAGGCATCAAGATTCTGGATGCTGAAACACAGACAATCGTCGTTGTAACAGCACCCAAATCTGCCGTTGAGGAAGCACCGGAAGGTGAAGAAGCTTCGGAAGACTGAAAATAGAAAACCTTTTTCAAACCTGCTGATTGTCGGCCTGGGTAATCCGGGCCTTAAGTATGAATATACGCGTCATAACGTAGGTTTTGATCTGATTGAGCTGCTCTGTGAGCAGCTTAATTTGTTTATGAGGAAACCTCTTTTTTCAAACTACCTTTATACCTCCACGATCCGGGGGGATCGGCGTATCCACCTGGTCAAACCTCTCACCTATATGAACCGCTCCGGAGAAATCCTGCCGGGGCTTATGAAGAAGTACGATCTCACCGGCGATGCAGTTCTTGTTGTCACCGACAATATGGATCTTTCTCCCGGACGGATCAGAATGAAACCGGGAGGCTCCTCTGCGGGACATAATGGCCTGAAGTCAATAATGCACTATATCCCTGACGGAAAATTCCCCAGACTGTATGTCGGCATAGGTCGGCCGGAGGCCGGTATATCCGTTGTGGATCATGTTCTGGGACTTTTCACGGATGAGGACAGGGACAAGGTTGACGATTCACTGCATCGGGCCGTACGGATCATCCTGGAACAGCAGGATCATCCGATGGAGCATCTTTTGAATGAAATCAACTCTGCGGGAAATTGAAGAGATCTTTTACGGGACTCTGGCAGCTCAGCTTGAGGGACGCAGCCGGCCATTCAGAATTACGGCAGCCTATTCGGGAGGTCCCGATTCAGCCCTCCTGCTCTATCTTCTGCACAAATTCAGCAAAGACTTCGGCTATACCCTGGATGCCGCCCATGTCAATCACGGGATAAGATCAGAGGAAGAAATGAGAGAGGAGGAAGAGTGTGTGATCAAAAACACAAAACAGCTCAGTCTCACTCTTCATAATAAAAAACTCTCTCCCGGATTCCTCGAATTTTATGCCCGGAGAAAACACTGCGGCACAGAGTCTGCCGCCAGAACTTTCCGATATGGTTTTTTTAACAGGATTCTCGATGCCTCCGGGGGGGATCATCTCCTTGCCCTGGGGCACAACAGGAATGATCAGGAAGAGACGATCATCATGAGGCTTTTCACGGGAGCCGGACTGGAAGGTTTGAAAGGGATTCCCGAAAAATCCGATAAACTGATAAGACCTTTGATCGGCCTCGGCCGCTCCGAAATCCTGACGGCACTCGATGAACTTCAGATTCCCTATGTGCATGACAGCAGCAATTCTGAAACTGTCTATTTGAGAAACAGGATCAGGTTGAATCTGATGGACCCGATTCAGGACGTGTTTCCCCGGGCCGGATCTTCACTGCTCAGGCTGGGACGTGATACCGCCGCCGTTCTGGATCATTACTATCACCTTCTTGATGCCGCATGTCCCTGGTCGGAAGGGGTGGGGGAAGGTGAATTCTCCTGCAAAACTGAAGATTTTCTGAGGATGCCCCCCGTCAGCCGGAGGGCTGTGATTCTACGGCTCATGAATACTCTTCTTCAGGGAGATTTTCAGGAGAATCGTATTCCACGGCAGTTTTTTCAGCCTCTTGAAAAGCCGGCTTTTCCGGAAGGAATTCTGCTCAAAGGATACAATATCCTTTTTTTAAGCCAGGATGACCGGCTTGTACTGAAGAAGTCTCCGGTGACAGCAGCCCCGGAAAACCTTTTCTTTGTTCTGAAACAGGACCATCCGTACTTTTCCGACCGTTTTACACTGACACTTGTTCCATCAGGTCATCCGCTGCCCGAGGGGGGTGAAATTCTCTTCTCTCTTGAAGGAGATTCGGCACTGTTGAGGACACCCTATTCTGCGGCCGAGGGAAGACCTTTCAGGGGAAATCAGGATCGGTCAGTCCTTTTTATACAGGGCGGAGGGGATGATTTTGCGGTCATAGATTCCTTCGGAGAGAGCCTTGCAACGGGCAGGGCAGGGCAAAAAAGATCTGAATTTGCCTCTAAAACCGGTTTTCAATGTGTTATAATTAAGGGTAGAGGTGATTATGCCCCAGGAAAACAACAACAATAATAACAACGATAACTTCAATTTCAACTTCAACAACAATCGAAGTGCCCTGGCCTTTCTCGGTATACTCATACTGTTTTTCATGTTCTTCTTTTCTTTTTCAACACAAACCGAAACGAGTGAGATTTCCTATTCCATGTTCCTGCAGTATGTCAACAAGGGAATGATCTATGATGTTCAGATTCTTGATCAGCAGGAAATCCAGGGGCGTTATGTCAATCCGGGTGATTCAGGCAAGAGCGGTCTTTCATTCAAAACGGTCATTCCCTATTATGATGATAATCTTATGAAACTCCTTATTGATAAGGGCGTCAGCATCAGAGGCGGAGATAAATCTGTGTCACCAGGGATCATTCTTCTTCAGATGCTCCCCTGGGCCGTCAGTTTTCTCTTTATCTGGTGGATGTTCAGGAGCGTACAAGGCGGAGGCAACAAGGCTTTCACTTTCGGCAAAAGCAAAGCAAAGCGGTATGATCTCGGCAAGGACAGCATCACATTTGATGATGTAGCCGGCCAGGAGGAGTCAAAATACGAGCTCATGGAGGTCGTTGACTTTCTCAAGAATCCGGAAAAATTTACTAAGATCGGCGCTAAAATCCCTAAAGGAGTATTGCTTGTCGGTAATCCGGGAACGGGAAAGACTATGCTGGCAAAGGCCGTGGCAGGGGAGGCTGGGGTTCCGTTTTTTCATATGTCCGGTTCCGATTTTGTGGAGATGTTCGTCGGAGTAGGCGCCAGCCGGGTCAGAGACCTTTTCGAACAGGGACGGAAGAATGCACCCTGTATTCTTTTTATTGATGAGATTGATGCTGTGGGCCGTACGAGGGGAGCAGGATACGGCGGCGGCCATGACGAAAGAGAGCAGACCCTCAATCAGCTCCTTGTCGAGATGGACGGGTTTGATACCCAGTCCGCGGTCATCATTATTGCGGCGACCAACCGGCCTGATGTCCTTGATCCGGCTCTTCTCAGACCGGGTCGCTTCGACCGTCAGGTCGTTGTAGACATGCCCGATGTCAAGGAAAGAGAAGCCATCATCGGAATCCATGCCAAAAGGATCAACCTCTCTCCGGATGTGGACCTGTCTGTGGTCGCCAGGGCCACTCCCGGAAGCTCGGGAGCCAATCTGGCAAGCCTTGTGAATGAAGCGGCCCTTTTTGCCGCCCGGCGGGGGTCCAGTGTTGTTGAACACCGGGATTTTGAAGAAGCCCGGGATAAGGTCATGATGGGCGTCGCCCGTAAATCACGGGTCATGACGGATCATGAGCGTGAAATGACAGCCTATCATGAAGTCGGTCATACACTCCTCCATTACTTTCTCAAATACTCAGATCCCGTCCACAAGGTCACCATCATCCCCCGGGGCAGAGCGCTGGGAGTCACTTTTTCACTGCCTGAAGACGATCAGTACTCTATAAGCAGGAATTGGATTGAAGATCGCATCTGTATATGCTACGGTGGTTACGTTGCCGAAGAGTTGATCTATAATGTAACGACAACCGGAGCCAAGAATGATATTGATCAGGCGACGGCGATGGCAAGAAAGATGGTTTGCGAGTGGGGTATGAGCAGTAAAGTCGGCCCGATTGCACTCGGAAATGATGACGAACCTATCTTTATTGGAAAGGAAATAGCACAGCACAAGGACTATTCAGACGATACGGCCTCTCTGATTGATAGTGAAATCCGTAGAATCCTGAATGATAATCTTGAACGTGCCAGAAAAATAATTCAGGAGCAGAGAGGGCATCTGGAAGTTATTACTCGAAATCTTCTGATAAAAGAGACTCTTGATGACAGAGAAATCAGAGAGCTTCTGGGGCCGGAATTCACACTAAGTGAAAACTGAACAATCAAAGTGAAAAAGTCCATATTAACATTTCTTATTCTCGGTATGTTCTGTACCCTGTCTGTTCAGGCCGTGGATCAGGACCATGAGCTGGCGAAACTCTATGCCAGGCATGCCTGGAGTGCCCGGTCCTCGGCGAACTGGAGTCATTTCTCTGAACTGACGGACAAAGGGCTTGAGTATGATCC
>QKJO01000142.1 GCA_003249275.1 Spirochaetaceae bacterium | reverse complement strand
TTCATACCGCCGGGATTCACAAGATAGTGGGGACGGAGTCTGTTCAGAACCATGGCCAGCTGGGCCGAAACATTCATATCATAGACGGGACTGCCGATCAGAACAGCATCCGCTTCACCGATCAGAGCTTCTACTTCCTGAAAATCATCTTTGATGGAACAAAGGGTATGTTCTTTGATGCAGCGGTCGCAATGGATGCAGGGGCCGATCTTTTTGCCCCGCACGCTCCAGTATTCCACTTCCACACCGGGGTAGGCCGACATGACCTCCAGTGCTTTTTTGACAGACCACTCGGTGCAGCCTTTTCTCGGGCTGCCGCAGATTCCAAGGATTTTCATAAATCACCTCTTTTCATTACTCTTCTTCAGGAAGGTATAGTTTATTCTTTTTCAGCTGTTCCAGAACCCACTCCCTGCGGATGGGCAGGCTTTCCGGGTAGGCACCGACGGCCGAGGCCACCGCATTGGCAATGGCGGGAGCTCCCGGTACGACCGAACACTCACCGATGCTCTTGGCTCCGTAAGGTCCGGGCAGGTCGCCCTCTTCGATAAAATCCATCCGGATCCGCTCGGGCATCTCCGGAGCGGTGATGACCCTGTACCGTTTCAGATTCCCGTTCTTCAACGTTCCCTCTTCATCAAAATCCATGGACTCGCACAGGGCATAGCCGGTGGAGATCTGGATGGCCCCCTCCAGCTGCCCTTCGATTCCGATCCTGTTCAGGACCTTTCCGGAGTCGTGGACGGCGCAGTAGTCGGTCACCCGAACCGCGCCGCTTCTCCGGCAGACAGAGACTTCGGCAAAATGGGCGCCGTAGGAGGTTCTGTCCGCTGCATTGGCATGGCCGCCCGAGACCTCCGGTGTGAACTGCCGGGTCTGATAGATAAAAGTCAGCAGACTGATCAAAGGAAGGACATCCCCTTTGCCGGGACGAATGATCCCTTCCTCTGTGAGTTCAAGCTCCTCATCCTCGGTCAGATTCCAGAACACCCGGGCTTCTGCGAGCAGAAGATCTCTCATCATCAGGGCAGATTTCCGGGCACCTTCGGCAGAGACGAAGACCCCTCTGCTGGCGAAGTCGCCCAGATTCCAGGGGCAGTTCTGAGTATCCGTTTCCACAGCCTCGATCAGGTCCATGGGAATCTTCAGCTCATGAGAGAGGATCATCTTCTGCAGTGTAACGGAACCGTTCCCCATATCATGGCTGGGAGTATGAAAAACAAGACTCCCGTCTTCATTGTAACGGATACGGATACCTGTAAAGTCCACATGCACTTTAAAAACGCCGTTACCGTGCATCCCCACGGCCATTCCCCGGCCGCGGACAAAATCGTCATCTCCGGGAATCCGGGAGCCCGTCCAGTTCATAAGGTCCCGCCCCCGGGAGACACAGTCTTTCACCCGGGGATTCCCGATGGGATCTCCATAAACGGGCGAGCAGTCCTCAGGATCTATCAGATTCTTCAGCTGGAACTCGACAAAGTCCATGGACAGCGCATCGGCCACCCGTTTCAGATGACTCTGAACAGCAAAGTAGAGTTGCGGGGAACCGTATCCCCTCATGGCGCCCGCCACCGGCAGATTCGTATATACGGGCTTTGCCGATATCCTGAAATGTGGAATTTTGTAGAGTTTGACCGCCTTGTGAGCCGCGGCTGAGGCTACATTGACGCTCTGGGTACAGTAGGCTCCCGCATTCAGTGCAAACTCTATATCCTGGGCCAGGATCTTTCCCTCGGGAGAGACGGCCGTACGGATACGGGTGCGGGAGGCATGCCTGGTCCGGGTGCACAGAAAAGTCTCTTTCCGGGAAAGCTCGATCCGGACGGGGCGGCCTGTCTCCAATGCGGCCAAAGCGGCATAAGCCTCCAGAATCATGGGAATCTTGGAGCCGAAAGCTCCACCCATGGCAGGCTTGAGCACCTGTATCCTGTTCCGGGGCAGCCCCAGCAGGTCGGACAGCAGCATTCTCACGGCAAAAATATTCTGGGTTGAGCTGTGGATCACCAGCCTTCTCTTCTCCGGATACTCGGCCACCACACAGTGGGGTTCCAGAGCCAGATGATGAATGGCCGGAGTCGTCCGGACATCTTCAAAAACCTGATGGTCCTCTTTAAAGATTTTATCCGGATCACCGTAACCCACATCCACACTGGTGATGAGATTACCGCCGAGAACCATATCATTGGCAGGCGGGGCTCCCTCTTCAAGAGCCTTTTCGATGGACAGAACTGCCGGAAGCGGTTCAATATCCATTTTGATCAGGCCGGCAGCCTTCCGGGCGGCAGTCTCGCTCTCAGCCAGAACGGCGGCGGCAAACTGCCCCTTGAAGCGGAGAACGGGAGAAAAGAGCAGTTCATCCTCCACAATCGCATGACCGTCATAACGTTTGGCACTGTTGAACGGCCGGGAGGAGGTATTGAAACAGGTGTAAATTTTGATGATCCCGGAGCAGGCCTCCGCTTCCTTCAAATCGAAAGACCGGATCCGCCCGTGGGCCGCAGGAGAGAGGCAGAAAGCCATATGAAGCATCCCGGGTCTGTAGATATCCCCGGTGTACTGCAGGCTTCCCGTAACTTTTTCCGCCGCATCATGCACTACGGCCGATGCACTTATTTCGCTGATACCCTTGGTCAAAAACTGCTCCTATTCCAGGGGATGACCGGTCATCATCAGACCGACCTGTTCTATAGTAACCCTGGAAGGATCGACAATACCGACGATCTTCCCCCGGCACATGACCATCAGACGGTCGGAAATATTCATCAGCTCTTCCAGCTCTGTCGAGATATACAGAATCGCCGCACCCTTGTCCCGCTGTTCCAGCATTCTGGTATGGACATATTCGATAGCCCCGATATCGAGCCCTCTTGTGGCATGCATGGCGGCTATGACAAGAGGGTTACCGTGCAGTTCTCTGGCCAGAACAAGTTTCTGCTGATTCCCTCCTGAAAGACTGGAAACAGGGACATCCAGGGACGGACTCCTTACATCAAAACTCTCAACAAACTCCTGAGAGTGGTTTCTCACATAACTCCAGTCGATCACATTACCCTGACAGTGGGGATTCTTATGATAATCATTCACCATAAAATTCTCTTTGATGTCAAGGTCAAGAACCAGTCCCCGGACATGCCTGTCTTCGGGAATATGGGCCAGACCCATTTCCATGATCTCCCTGGGAGATCTATGATGAATTTCTTTTGCATTGAGAAGAACGGTTCCAGAACTGGCCCGCCTCAAACCGGTTATCACCTCAAGCAGTTCACTCTGTCCGTTGCCGTCGACACCGGCCACACCCAGAATCTCTCCCTGGGAAAGAGAGAAGTTAATGTCCGACAGCTGATGACATCCGCTTCCCCGGCCCAGATTGACAGAAACGAGTTTCAGCATTTCCCGACCGTATTGAACAGGTTTTTTCTCAAGTTTGAAAGAGACCTGTCTGCCGACCATCAGTCCTGCCAGTTTTTCCCGTGATACGTCCTTGTTAGGCAGGGTCTCAACAAGTTCTCCCCTTCTGAGGATGGAGATCCGGTCGCTGATATTCAATACCTCATCCATCTTATGACTGATGAAGATCACCGAACATCCACTGGCAATAAAGCTGCGGATCATATTGAAAAGTTCATCTATCTCCTGAGGCGTCAGAACGGCGGTCGGCTCGTCAAGGATCAGGATTTTGGCTCCCCGGTAGAGGGCTTTGATGATTTCCACCCTCTGCTGCTCACCCACCGTAAGGGTTTCTACGGGAGCATGGGGGTCCAGTTCGATATTGTACTGCTTTGCAAACCTGACGATATCCTCGGCGGCATCGTTGATTTTAAGAAAAATCCCCGACTTCCGCTTCATTCCGAGGATTATATTTTCTGCTACTGTCAGCCTGGGAATCAGCATAAAATGCTGATAAACCATGCCGATCCCCTTATGGATGGCATCTCTGGCCGACTGAAACTGAATTTGTTCTCCGTAAAGTTCAATGGTCCCTTCGGTCGGCTGGGTCACACCGGAGAGGATGTTCATCAGGGTACTTTTCCCGGCTCCGTTTTCCCCCAGAAGGGCATGGACTTCACCCGGCTTCAACTCCAGATTTATATTCTTATTGGCCGTAACGGCGGGGTACTGTTTTGTAATACCGGTCATCTTCAGCATAGAGGTCTCTCCCTTTACAGACTTTTAAACGGTTTTCCCGACGAGGTCGGCGCATTGGAGCGGCCGACAAATCCGGAAAGGGCCAGGATAGTCAGAATGTAGGGGATCATCATCAGAAGCTGATAGGGGATGCCGCTGTTGGCCGTCTGCAGCTTGATCTGTACAGCCTCGCCCATTCCGAAGACAAGTGTGGCCAGAAGAACGCCCCAGGGATTCCAGTTTCCGAAAATGACAGCAGCCATGGCGATATACCCTCGTCCGCTGACCATATTCTCGGTGAAGAGGCTCAAAACACCCAGAGAAAGGAATCCTCCCGCTGCGGCAATCAGAAAAGAACCTCCCAGAATCGACCAGAGCCGAACCTGTACCACATTGATACCCGCCGCATCGGCAGCATAGGGATACTCACCCACAGACCGGATTTTGAGTCCCACGGTTGTTTTTTGGAAGAAATAGGTAAAAAGTGGAACCGACAGAAGGATCAGATAAACCGGTCCCTGCAGGTCAAAGAATGAACCGATCACAGGAATTTCATTGAAGGGCGCCAGGGTGATCTTTTCAAATCCCGGAGCTCTGGCCGCCTGACCGGAAACCCCGAAGACCAGACGGTTCAGTGTGGAGGTAAGTCCCAGTATGATCAGATTGAAGGAGATACCTGTAACGATCTGATTCGCCCTCAGATAAACGACGATCAGTGCATAAAACACGCCTACGATCATCCCTGACAGACCGGCAAATAACAGACCGCTCCAGGGATTGCCGAAAACTCTGGCAAAGTAGACGGCTACAAAGGAGCCCATCAGCATCATTCCTTCGCAGCCTATATTCAGAACACCGCTTTTTTCCATAACCAGCAGACCGAGAGCCGCAATGAGTATGGGAGCAGCCATTCTGAGATCCGCACTGATCAGATACTGAACAAGATCCATGAATCCTTCGTTCATACCTTTTCCTCCAGTGCAGGCTTATTTTTTCTTT
>QKJO01000086.1 GCA_003249275.1 Spirochaetaceae bacterium | reverse complement strand
GGACCTGATCGGTCCCTTCGGCGACTTCAGAAGATCCTCCACCGATTCCATCATGCTCTGTGTAGCCGGAGGTTCGGGTATGGCTCCATTCAAGGCTATTCTGCACGACATGATCGACAGCAACATCACAAACAGGGATGTCTGGTATTTCTTCGGTGCCAGATCTCTCAGAGATATGTTCTATATGGATGAGATGAGAAAACTGGAAAAGGAAAATCCCTGGTTCCACTTTGTTCCCGCTCTTTCCGAACCTCAGCCGGAGGACAACTGGACCGGAGAAACCGGATTGATCACCGATGTTCTTGACAGGTTCATCAACAATACAATCGGGGCGGACAAGGACCTGGAGGGCTACCTCTGCGGCAGCCCCGGAATGATTGACGCCTGTAACAACGTTATGACCAGAAACGGTATGAAACTTGAAAAAATCTACTATGACAAGTTTGCCTGACAAGGGAAGGGGGAGTCTATGAAAATGTCGCCGAATATGAAAAAAGCACAGGAAAATATGGCGCCGGGAGTCATCACAGCAGACGGTTTTCTGGGAGATGATTCACGGCCCCTTCAGGACATGATTGTGGAAGCGGAAGAACTGATGCGGCACAATAAAATCGATTTCGATGATGTAGCACAGATTATGAAAGATCTGATGGAGGAAGGACGCAACGGCCTGGGTGAACCGATTACTGTTGACGGCAAGTGGATTGTTCAGACCACCGAGGCGAGGGGTCATCTGCCCTGTCCCTTTGAAGACGGCATCCAGAGAAAGATCACTACGGTAATCAGGAATATACGTCTGGGTGAATCCATTATGGTGTCGACCCTGTCCCTCCATCTGCTGCAGAAACACCACTTTCTGGAAGGCAAAGGTTCTCCCTTCAGACTGGAGCCGGAGCTGGTCAAAAGAGTCCTGGAGTTGTAGAATCAGTTCAATACAGAATTGCCGTCGGAGCTGCAGATCGGTTTTGACGGAGTCAGGAGGAGTCTCTCATGGAAGGCCATGTTGAAAATGCAGATCATAACGATACACTCAGAAATGCATGGTTTTATACCTTTGTTCAGGGGGCGATCAGTTCGGTTGCCGGACTGATTCTTTTGATTTTTCCGACCATCGGAATGGTCTTCATTTCACTGGTATTCAGTCTCTATCTGATCTGGCTGGGAATCAGCCAGATCATCATCGGCTATAAGCTATCGTCAATTGACCGGAACTGGTGGTTTATGCTTCTGCGGGGTATCCTTATGCTGGTCTGCGGTCTGGTCGTTCTCTCTTTTCCCGTCAGTTTTGCAAAGATCGGAACCGGCGTCCCCCTTGTTCTGACCGGCCTGTTTCTCATCTTTTACGGCATTCAGGATCTTGTGTCCAAACGTTTTCCCGGGAAAGGATTTCATCACTCCGCTTCCAGCGTAATTATGATACTCACCGGAGCGCTGCTGTGTTTTGCACCTGTGGCTTCGGCCATGATGATCTTCAGGATTCTCGGGCTCACAACGTTTGCCGGCGGAATTCTGAACCTGGTCAAAGCGTTCTACAACCGGTCCTGGTCAATGTCCGCCAAAGACTGAGCTTCAGTTCGCTATCTGCAGTGCCAGAAAGGTCTGATCGTCATGCTGTCTGGCGTCTTTTGAGAATGTCTCAATGAAGCTGTCCACAGCCTGAATCAGATTTTCGGGCGTCTTTTCAAGATTATTGGAGAGAAATCTCAGAAGCTGTTCTGCAGAAAGTTCCCTCCCGCTCAGACTCCTGGCTTCGGGAAGACCGTCGGTGAACAGAAACAGGTAATCCTGTTCATACAACCGGATTCTTTTATGCCCGAAGTCACTGTTTTTATCGACCCCGATGGGCAGTCCGTCGGTATCAAAACTTCTGAACTGTTTTTCAAGATGTCTGAACAGGTACAGGGGGTGATGGGCTGCGTTGGAAAAGGAGATTTCTCTCTTTTTTTCATCCAGAATAAAGACTGCCATGGTCGCATACTGATCCACCCCGATCCTTCCTGAAATATGATAGTTCAGCTCCTTGAGCAGCGTATTGGCAGCCCTGTGTCTGGTACAGATGGTGTGAAGGATTGTTCTGATCATGATCATAAGCATGGAAGCGGGAACACCCTTTCCGGCCACATCACAGACGGTAAAAAGGATCTTGTCTTCATCAAGGCGGATCGCATCAAAATAGTCGCCGCTTATCCCTCTGGCCGGTTTTGAATGTATTCTGGCACTTCCTATTGAAAACTCGGGCATCCGGGACGGAAGAAGCCTCTTCTGGATACCTGCCGCAATATCAATTTCTTTCTGAATCTCTCTGTTTTCAAGCAGAGACTGATACTTGTAGACATTGTCGATGGACTGGGCCGTATAGTCTCCGTAGGCCTTAATGAAGGTAAAGTCGAGATCCGAGAAAACCCTCCCTTTCTGTACAGAATTGAAAACGAGAAGCCCCATCAACTGCCGCCCTACAATCAGGGGAAGGCAGATGTAGGATGCGATGAAGAGCCACTCATCACTTTCCGCATTGTAGGGAAGGGCTGCGGACTCCTCATTGTCTTTGACAAAAAGGGGAGCGCCGCTGTTGATTATATTTCCGAAGACGGGTGTACCGGAATTGAGGGGATGACTCTCAAAATACTCCTCCACATTTTTGCGGACCATGGTAATGCTTTTATCAAGAGGGAAGGGCGGAGGACAGAACCCTGTCCTCTGTACCAGATGGAGTTCATTCTTCTCACTGTCTGCCAGAAACAGCATTCCGCCGTCCGCAGAGATGGAGTCCATTCCCAGTTCGACGATCCGTTCCTGAAAGTCGGTTATATCCGTTTCCGTACTGATGGAACTGCCGATGTCCTGAAACAGCGATTTCAGAGAATCCAGCCGCTCCGACAATCCGTTTGAAAATGTGTGGTACTTGTAAACCAGAGTATCAAACTCATCACCCGTATTTTTCGTATCCCTGAATTCCAGAGACCCCTGGGTCATCTTTTCCACAAGCTGGTTTGTTTCCTCCACGCGCTTGACGATGGATCGTGAGAAAATGGAGGATATCAGCAGAGAGAGGAAGAGGATGACCGAGATTGAAACAAGGACGATATAGATACTGTTGTTTATGAAAATTGAAACTTCCGCTCCCAGCTTGTCGTTGAGAGCTTCCACACTGTACTGATAGAGGTCCAGAAAATGGACGAGAGAGAGCTGTAAAGATCTTATATGTTCCAGCTGTTTGAGAACAGCCGCATCGTCTTCATCCGTTTTATCCAGATAGAGGTTGTAAAAACCCGAAAGGGATTCATCGGTGATAAGGGATGAACCGGTAAACTTGTTCAATTCCAGTATAAAGGGTTCAATGATTGCCCTGTATGAATCATCCCATTGTTCTCTTCTGGTTTCCACGAGGGTTTTAAAATCAGGACTCATCTTTCTGATCAGCCGGGACTTGAGAGCCTTGTTAAGATCGCTGTGAAACCCGGTCAGGTCATTCATCCAGTAGGTGCTTGTTGTCCGGGGGTGGGCCGTGTCTGAAAACAGATGCATATTTCTGTCTGAGAATCGGGACAGTGAGGCATCCAGATCCTCGTAAGTCTGCTGCAGGATTTTGAGCTGATAGACCGTAGAAAACCTTACGATCATAAACAGAGACGAAAAGAGAAGTCCCACAATCAAAACCAGGCTGGTTAATCCGATACGGGTCTGAATTTTCATTTGGATCCTCCTGAAAATCTGGCCAGGAAGAGAGTTCTGTCATCTCTCTGACCCAGATTCCTCTCAAAAAAAGCAACATCCTTGTTAACCGCGTCCTGAAGCCATTCCAGACTGCGGTCAGAATGCTTCTTCAGAATTTCCTGCACCGGATCCCAGCCGTAGACTTCTCCGGTATCATTTTCAACAAGGTGAAAGCCGTCGGTCATCAAAACCAGAAAAACATCCCGTCTCAGGGAGCCGGTGATGGATATGTACCTGGACTCTTCTTTCTGCCTGGCAGAAATTAATTTTGTGCTGCCCGATCCCCTGTCAAACAGAATCATCTTCTGATCTTTAGTGCCGCAGAAGTGGAAAGCTTTTTTGTCCGGCTCCATCAGAAGGAGTGAAATTTTCAGAGGTGTCTCCAAACCTGTGGTTTCTCTGAAATTCTCAAGAATCGTATTCAGCATTTCCGCCGGTTCCTGATCTGATTTTACAAGGATACGGACCAGTGTTCTCAATATGACGAGGAGCATGGAAGAAGCTATTCCTTTTTCCATGACCTGGGCCAGACAGAAGAGCCATCTGTTTTCTCCCAGCGGGAAAAAATCATAAATTTCACCGCTGATTCCTTTCTGTGACCAGGTCTTTACCGCCAGATCAAATCCGGGGACTCTGGGAAGGCGGGGAGGAAGAAGGCTCTTTTGAATATCCGAGGCGATCTCCATCTCCCTGTTGAGTCCCGAAGACTCCAGAAGCTCGGAGTATTTAGCCAGGTTGTTCAGAGTAATGGCACAGAACTCGACAAAAGACTGAATGTTTCTGTAGTCCATATCTGAAAAAAACTGATTATCACTGTTCTTTTCAAGACACAGGATACCAATGACCGATTTTTCGGAGACAAGCGGCAGAATAAGGCAGGATGAAATGTAACCGGCATCGAAAAGACCCCTTCGGGGGATCAGGTTCTGACCGTCCAGATTCTGCAGAAAGAGCGGCTCTCCCGAGAGTACGGACATACCGATCACAGTTTTTCCGTAGGGCACGGATTCTTCATAATCCTGTTCGTCGAAAGGGTGGGCGAATCTGCCGTTTTTCAGAGGACAGGAGATGGTTCTGCTGTCGCTGTCGGGACGGTAGAAGGCTCCCGAATCGGCATGAGTATTCTCAATTGCCAGAGTCAGAATGGACTGTTCCAGAGTCAGAGTCTCTGATTCAGAGGCCAGAGACTGTCCCATATTGTGGATGATGCTTCCGATGTTGTTCAGTTTCTGCCAGATGGTCTCCGTCAGTCTGTTGAAATTGACTGCGATTGTAGCCAGCTCGTCCCTGGATTTAACCTCGATTCTGGTCATAAGGTCACCCGAAGAGATGACAGAAATAGCCCTGCTGACCGAATTCAGTTTATTGATCATATTTCGGTACACCAGAAAGATGATGAGTACCGAAACAGCAATACCG
>QKJO01000205.1 GCA_003249275.1 Spirochaetaceae bacterium | reverse complement strand
GATCTGAATCAGTTCTTCCAGCATAAGAGTGGATATCATAAAAAACATAAAACTGAGGTAAATCACCACAGGAACGGTCCACAATTGACCGCGGAATCTTCTGTAGTTGAGATATATGCTTCTCTCCTGAAAAATCGGAAGGATCATCGCGGCACTGATCAGAAGGATATAGAACAGAATCAGCCTGCTTTCAGACAGATACATCAGGATGGTTCTGTTTCTGCCGATGTAGATATAATTTCTGCCCCAGTTTTCGGGAAAACCTCCGCTGTACTGATCGACGATGTGATGAAGAAACTGAACATACCGGGTTCCGTTATCCGATACGGAGGGACCGGATATTCCGCTGCTCAGCAAGGCTGCCGCCGGTATATCTTCTCCCAGGAACAGAGAAATCGGCAGATTTCTGGTTGCCAGGCCGGCTCTGTTGATCAATAAGGCCGTACTGTCTATCCGTGATTCCATACCGGCGGACTCAAATGAATCTCTGAGCCCCTCCATAAACCATCCGGGAGCGTTTTCTCTGACCGTACTGCCGAAGATTTCGGGGATCTGGTCATCCTTGTCCAGTAGAAGATACAGGAGTGCTGTCCGGTGTCTGTAGGAATAGTTGTAAAGGAATTCTGCAGATCCTATGAATTTTCTTTCAGCCCGGTCTCCGCTTGTAAATAAAAACACCAGACTGACCGGCGGTATTGTGTCTTTAAACTCATTCATAAATGAGAGGAGTATGGCAATATTCAATGATTTGGAGTTTTCTGCTTCATAGGCATCGACCGGGGCAGCCAGAATCAGCTGTCCGCTGATTTTTCCAGGTATCCGAACAATCATGTTTTTAGAGAAAGAGTGACTGTTTTCAATGTTTTCAAGTCTCTGAATTTCACTTGTTAACCCCATGGAGGCGGCAGTTCTTTCAATATAATTGAAAGCGGCCTGCTCCTCTTCAGATCCCTCGGGACGGGTCGTCAGGGATGAGAGCTCCGACAAGGCATCATTGAAAACAGAGCTGCTGTTCTGATCGATCATTATCTGCCCGAAGAGTGAGTGCTGAAATATCATCAGAGGGAAAAAGAACAACAGCGATCTGATCATAAACCAAGAATAGGAAAAACAAAGCCCGGCGGTCAATATTGTTTATTTTTTTTTATCAAATATGTTATGATTGAAAAATATGAAATTACTGCCTGAAATACATAACAGAGTCACAGCGGATTCTTTCCTGGATGATCCCATTCCGGAAGAGTCTTTGAAAAGGATACTGGATGCCGGCAGAATTGCTCCTTCAGCAAAAAACAGACAACCCTGGAGATTTATTGTACTTCAGGATGCAACAATGAAAGAGCAGCTGAAAGAGCTGGCTTATGGAGATGAACGCTTTTCTCAGGCTCCCGTTGTCATTGCTGCCTGTACGACCAATATCGGATATAAAATGCCCAATGGGGAGCTCTCTTATCCCATTGATTTAAGTTTTGCCGTATCTTTCATGATGCTGCAAAGCGTTCACGAGGGCTACGGATCTGCCCTGATTACGACCTACAGAGAATCTGAAGTCAAAAATTTGCTGACAATTCCCTATTCCATGAAAGTCGTGATGATGTTATTAATCGGAAGGACGGAAGTTTCTGAGGAAAAAGAGGCAAGACTGCCCATGAACAGAGTCGTATCTTTTGATCACTGGTAGGACAACTAACCGGGAATCCGGTTTTTTATATTTTCTATAGGAGTTCATAATATGAGTCACGCAAAGAATTTTTATGCTGGTCCTTCGGTTATTCCTGTGTCTATTCTGGAGCAGATTCAGAAGGATATGGTTGATTACAAAGGCTCAGGCCTTTCTCTGATCGAAACAAGCCACAGATCTCCCGAATACAACGACGTTCATTACAACGCTCTCAACCTGTTCAGAGAGATCTTCAGCATTCCTGAAAACTACAAGATTCTTTTTATCGGCGGGGGAGCGACCCTTCAGTTCTCCATGATTCCCCTGAACTTCCTCAGCGGCGGCAGAAGCTGCGATTTTACACTTACCGGTTCCTGGTCGATGAAGGCATATGAAGATGCCGTTAAAGTCGGCAAGGTGAACATAGCATACGACGGGAAAGAGAACTCCTATACAACCCTTCCCGATCCTTCGTCATTGAAAGTGACGCCCGGTTCAAGCTATCTCCATTTAACGTCCAATGAGACAATCGGAGGAATCCAGTGGAAGGACTGGCCTGATACGGGAGATGTTCCAGTGATCTGCGATATGTCCAGCGACATAATGAGCAGGGCCGTTCCCTTTGAAAAATTCGGCATGATCTATGCCGGAGCCCAGAAAAATCTGGGTCCCAGCGGACTTGCGGTCGTGATTATCCGGGAAGATATGCTGAACAGATGCAATCCTGATATTACCGCTTATCTTGATTACCGCATCCATGCCAAAAAGGATTCTCTTTACAATACTCCTCCCGTTTTTCCGATCTATGCCATGAGCCTGATCCTTGAAAAAGTAAAGGCCGAAGGCGGTCTGGCTCAGGTTGAAAAGAGGAACCGGGAAAAGTCGGGAATGATTTACGATGTCATTGATAACAGCGGCAGTTTTTACAAGTCTCCCGTCAATCCGGATGTACGTTCCGATATGAATGTCGTATTTACGATGGAAACAGAAGAACTTGAAAAGGAATTCATTGCAGAAGCCAAAAAAAGAAAGATGTACGGGCTGAAAGGTCATGTCTCAGTCGGCGGATGCCGGGCATCCATATACAACTCCTTGCCTATGGAAGATGTAAAAGCGCTTGTCGATTACATGAAGGAATTTCAGAAGGCGAAGTCTTGATAAAAAGGGAGCTTAACGGCTCCCTTGATGAGGGGAATTCAACATGGATGATCTGAATAAAGGAATTTTGAGAGAACTTCAGGATGGCAGGAAATCCTATAAACTGATAGCCAGAAAACTGGATGTGACGGAAAACACAGTCCGGTCCCGGGTCCGAAGAATGGAAGAGACGGGAATCCTGACAATCAGCGGGTATGTAAACCCTGATGAAATAGAGAATCTTCAGATCATCATGATCGGTATACGCACAAGCTCCATGGATTATATATCCAAAGGTGAAGAGATCAGCCGTTTGAGAAGCGTCATCTCAGTATCTGTCGTTACCGGCCGTTTTGACCTCATCGTTACTGTAGAGCTATCCGGCGATAAACAGATGCTTGATTTTCTCAAGAACGAACTCTCCAAAATCGAAAGTATTGAAGCGATAGAGACCTTTGTTGTCTATAAGGGCTTCAATATGAAAGTCCCCTATATTCAATAAGTTAAGGAAAAATCATGAACCATGTAAAATCTCTGGCTGAATGCGGAATCGGAATCCCCGAAATACTGATCCCCCGGAAGAATGTTGCTCTTGAAAAGTGGGCCGTCGTCGCCTGTGATCAGTTTTCGTCGGATACGGGGTACTGGGAGAATGTCAAAACCAGAGTCGGGGAGTCACCCAGTACGCTCAAACTGATCCTGCCCGAATGCTATCTGGAAGATTCTGAATCAAGAGTAACCGAGATCAACAGAACAATGAAAGCCTATCTGGAAGAGGGTATTCTTCATTCTCAGGGAGAGGGGTTCATCTATCTGGAAAGAAGTACTCCCTGGGCCTTGAAGAGGGCTGGACTGATGGTCGCTCTGGATCTTGAAGCCTACAGCTATGAAGCCGGTGCCGAGTGTCAGATCAGACCTACGGAAGGAACAGTTCTGGAACGGCTGCCTGTCAGAGCAAAGATACGGGAGAATGCGGTTCTGGATCTTCCCCATATTCTGGTACTGCTGAACGATCCCGGCAACAGGGTTTTCGGCGCTCTTGAAAAGAGGAAGAATCTTTTTGAAAAAGTCTATGACTTTGATCTGGCCGATGAGGCGGGTCATCTGACCGGATCTCTTGTATCCGACGCGGATACTCTTTCGGAACTGGCTTCCATTTTTAAAAGCCTCAAAGATTCATCGGATTTTCTCTTTGCGGTAGGCGACGGGAATCATTCGCTGGGAGCCGCAAAACAGCTGTGGAATAAAATCAAGGCGGAAACGGGCAACATGGATCATCCCGCCCGGTATGCTCTTGTAGAACTGGAGAATATTCACGATTCCGGCGTCAATTTTCATCCCATCCACAGAGTCCTCTTCGAATGTTCTACCGGGGATTTCAGGAAGGATCTTCTTGCCTATCCCGGGACCAGCCTGACGCCTGCAGCCGACTGGGAATCCATGGAGGAAGAGGTAGAGAATCTGAACGGGAAAGGGAAGTTTGCTCTTGGAGTCATCAGTGCTGAGGAAATCTCAGTCCTTGTGATGGAAGACCCTTCTGCATTTCTTGTTTCTGAAGCCTTCCACAAATTCCTGGATCCCTGGATGAAGAAAGGTTTGTACCGGGATATCGATTATATCCATGGTGATGATGTTTTGAAGGCCTTATCCTTCAAGAGCGGGAACATCGGTTTCTATCTGCCCCCCGTTAACAAGAACACCTTCTTTGAATTTATCAGTCAGAGAGGACCGATGCCGAGGAAAACCTTTTCCATCGGTGAGGCGGCGGAGAAACGATACTATCTGGAGAGCCGGAAGCTGACACTCTGATGTTTCTTCTTTCGAAAATCATAACTGCTGTTATACTTCCTCCCGGATCGGTCATCGCTGTCCTGCTGGTGATTACCCTGCTCCAGTTCCGGAAATCCGGTACACGGAGCAAGGTTCTTTCAGGCATGAGCATACTTGTTCTTTCTTTTTTCTATCTGCTTTGTACCGAGCCTTTTTCCGAAGGTCTTATGAAGCCCCTTGAGAACTATTCGGCGGAATTTTCTTATTCTGACAGCAATCCCGAATTAATTGTCATTCTGGGCGGGGGAGGTACGGTTCGAAAATTGAAGGACGGTACCACTGCGGGAGAGATCTCTTCGGTAACCAGGGACAGATTACTTGAGGGGCTGATACTCCGGAAAGAAAGATCCCTTCCCGTTCTGTTCACCGGGGGTAACGTTCTGAAAGGTGAAGGATCGCCCGGTGAAGCCGACGGGGTCAGGGATGTTCTGGAAAGGATGGGCCTGGAGGAAGGGGCATTCCTCCTTGAAAACGAAAGCCGGAACACGTATGAGAATGCCCTGTATTCTGCAAAGCTGACCGGATTGAGAAAGATCATTCTTGTGACCTCCGCCTTTCATGCCCAACGAAGCATCCTCTGCTTCACAAACGCCGGATTTGAAAT
>QKJO01000255.1 GCA_003249275.1 Spirochaetaceae bacterium | reverse complement strand
CCTGTTTCTGTCCAGCAGTTCATCCTCTATGCCTTCATTGTTGGCAAGTCGAATGAGGTAATCGGAGTCGGGAGCCTGCCCGTGGGAGCTCGTAAAACCGGAACGGCTGTACTGGACGAAGAGATAACCCCTCTTCCCCAGTCTATTGTGCAGAATCTCCTTCAGAACCCGTTCTTCAATATCGATCAGAATGACTCCGATTCTCAGGGACGACAGTTCGTCCTCCACCGGTATGGCGAGAGTCAGGATATCATTGACTTCCGTATCAAAGACGAAGGAGTTCAGGTGGGGCGGAAACATGACCGGAGGCTGAGGCGACTGCAGGACATCCCGGTACCAGTACTTCCGGCGGAAGTCGTCATCCTGGAGGGTAAGGTCCGTGCTTATCAGACACTGTCCGTTCTCTCCAATCACGGCTATCCCGAAAAGTTCGTCCCTGTACCTGAAAATCTGCAGCAGCTCTTCGGCGGCGTCGGCGTTCAGAGAGTACTGTCTGTTCTCCGGATTAAAGTTGCTCTTGAGGGCTTCCTGGATGATGGCATTGCCGGCGATGCTGCTGGCCACGGAAAGGGTTTCTGTCAGGAGGCCGTCAATTTCCTCCCGGACCCTGTCAATCACCATCTCAGCATTGGCCTGGGTGCTCTTGTAGATCATATTGTAGGAGAGCCTGAAGGACACAAGGAACATCATGATCAGGGGAATGAGAGAAAGACCAAGAAAGCTGATGAGAAGTTTGGTACGGAACTGCTGACCCTGAAACCAGGACAAAAGGTTAAACATGACAAAGGTATTATTGAATGAGGGATGCAGTTCCTGTCAAGGCTGAACTTCAGGCCGGCCCGGGAATTTGATAAAGTGCAGAATAATCATAAAAAACAAAAATAAATTCAAAAGATATGAAATCGCCAGAACAGGAAACTCCCCCCTAATATGGGATCAGAAACTATTAAAAAGGAGTCTCCAGATGAAAAAAACAATCACTTCACTGCTATTGGTACTTCTGTTACTGCCTGCTGCAGCATTTGCAAACGGTCAGCAGGAAGGCAAAGGCAAAATGAAATTCGGCTACTCGACAATGGACCTGGCCAACCCCTACTTTGTCACCGTTACCAACGGTGTCAAAGACCGTGCTGCAGAACTGGGCATCGAAGTCACCATCCATGATGCCAAGTCTGATGCCGCCAGTCAGGTTACAGCCATTGAGAATTTTATAGCCCAGGATATGGACGCCATTATCGTCAGCCCCATAGATCCCAAAGCCTGTGAACAGCTCATCAAAATGGCCCATGATGCAGGTATCCCCTTTATCAACCCCCACCAGCTGATTCTAGGCAACGATGCCAACATCAACCTTAAGGATTTCGATTACGGATACGCCGGAGGCACCATCGCCGGAGAGTGGATTGCCAGTGAAATGGGCGGAGAAGCGGAAGTCGCTATCCTTGGATTTCCCCAGATGGAAGCCCTGATCGAAAGAGCCAACGGCATCAAGGCCGGAATCCTGGCCAAAGCCCCCAATGCCAAAATCGTTTCCGAACAGTCAGCCAACACACCCGAGCAGGGCATGCAGGCCGCCGAAACCATCCTTCAGTCCCATCCCAACGTAAAAGTTATTTGCGGCACCAATGATGCCGGTGCCCTGGGAGCCATGGAGGCTGTCAAAGCCATGGGCATGGATACGGCTGACTTTGCCATCGTCGGTCTGGACGCCACCGGAGAAGCCCTTGCCAAGATGAAACAGCCCGGAAGCATCTACAGGGGTACTGTTGATATCGATCCCTATGGAACCGGGAAACTCATTATTGATATAGCCCTGGAAGTCATCGAAAAGGGACCTATCAAAGATATGGTCAAAATTCCCATGATTCCTGTAACTGCAGCCAATATCGACAAGTACTGAGAATAAAAACTATTTAAGCAGACGGGGGCGCCTCCCCTGAGGCGCCCCTTTTTATACTATGAAGGAGTTTCAGGTGAATGAACAGGATTTGTTGCTTGAACTGAAAGAGATCCGCAAAGAGTATCCGGGGGTACTGGCCCTGGACAACCTGAGCCTGTCCTTTAAAGAGGGCGAAGTTCATGCCATCTGCGGTGAAAACGGAGCGGGCAAATCGACTCTCATAAAAATAATCACCGGGGCCATACAGCCGACTTCCGGAACAATCATGTACACCGGAAGAAAAGTGGAGCATCAGAATCCCATTGCCTCCATGAACGAAGGCATATCCTGCATTTATCAGGAATTCAATCTTATACCGGAACTGACAGTCTCGGAAAATGTCTTTTTCGGAAGAGAGATGAAGAAAAACGGATTCATCGACTTCACATCGATGAGAGAAAAAACATGCAGTCTTCTGCAGGATCTGGGGATAGATATCAATCCCGATGACAAGGTTAAAAATCTTACTGTCGGATTTCAGCAGATCGTGGAGATAGCAAAAGCTCTCAGCCAGAATGTCAGGGTGCTGATCATGGACGAACCGTCCGCTCCCCTGACCAACAACGAACTGGTTTATCTTTTCAATATTGTCAAAAAACTGAGGTCCCAGGGGGTCACGGTTCTCTATATATCACACAGACTGGAAGAGGTCTTCGAGCTGGCCGACCGCGTCAGCGTCATCAGGGACGGCCGGTTCATCCGGACAATGGACATCAGTAAAACCAGCAGGGACGAACTGATCCACCTCATGGTCGGCAGGGAGCTGGGTAATGATTTCCCGGAAGGCTCATCAGCAACGGATGAAACCGTACTGAAGATTGAGGGTTTGAACACGGCCAAGCTCAGTGATGTGTCCTTCGATGTGAAGAAGGGAGAAATCCTGGGACTGGCCGGACTGGTCGGTGCGGGACGGACGGAAACGGCCAGAGCCGTTTTCGGAGCCGATCCCGTCAAATCGGGAAAAATCACCCTCAAGGGCCGGGACGTCGTCATCAAAAGCCCCCGTGATGCCATCGGCAAAGGGATAGGCTTGATACCGGAAGACCGGAAACAGCACGGGATTCTCGCTATGCTCAGCATCAGGCACAATATCAGTTTCAGCTCTCTGGAGAGCTTCGCCGGAAGACTTCTGATCAACAGAAAAAAAGAGATCGCCCTCACTTCGGAAATGAAAAAGAAGCTGCGGATCAAGGCGCCGACCCTGGAAGTGGCGGTCAGTTCCCTCAGTGGCGGGAATCAGCAGAAGGTTGTCCTTTCCAAAGCCCTGATGACCGATTCGGATATCCTCTTTTTTGACGAGCCCACAAGAGGTATCGACGTGGGTGCCAAACAGGAGATCTACAGACTGATGCGGGATCTTGCCGCCGAAGGCAAGTCCATCATCATGATTTCCTCGGAGATGCCTGAGTTGATCGGAATGTCCGACAGAATCATGATCCTCTGCGAAGGCAGAGTCGTCAAGGAACTTCAGAAAAACGAATTCAGCCAGGAGATGATTCTGGAATATGCATCGGGAGGTAATAATTATGGAAAAAGTAATGTCTGAAAAGAAAAAATGGAACAGGGAGAAAATCATAAACGAACTGTCCCGTTTTGCAATTCCCATCGCTCTGGGGGTCCTGATCGTCATATTCTCAATTGCGTCCGACTCCTTTCTCACAAGCCGGAACATCATCAATGTCTTCAGACAGGTCTCCATTGTCGGCATCTGTGCCGTCGGTATGACCTTCGTCATCCTGACAGGCGGGATCGATCTTTCCGTCGGTTCGGTCATCGGCGTGTCCGTCGTATCATGCGCCACCATGATGGTCGCGGGAGTTCACCCTGTAGCCGCCTGCATTTTTTCGCTCCTGATCGGCGTGGTTCTGGGACTGATTATGGCTGTTTTCATCAATGAAGTGGGCATCCCTCCCCTCATTACGACACTGGCCTTCATGACCGGTCTCAGGGGAATCGCCTACAAAACGACTGAAGGGCTTCCTGTCTACGGATTCCCGGAGAGTTTTTCATTCCTCGGTCAGGGGTATATTGGCGGGATTCCCGTACCCGTCATCATAATGATTGTCATATTCATCGCCGGATACATCCTTCTGAACAGAACGAAATTCGGCCGCTATGTCTACGGTATCGGGGGGAATGAAGAAGCGACACGTCTGTCCGGAGTCAATGTGAAACTCACCAAATATAAAATCTACGCCCTGGAAGCCTTTCTGGCGGCGCTGGCGGGCATCGTTCTCCTTTCCAGAGTCAACAGCGGCCAGCCCAAGGCGGGACAGGGCTATGAGATGGACATTATCACCGCCGTTGTTCTGGGAGGTGTCAGCATCGCCGGAGGTTCGGGGAAGATCACGGGTGTCATTACAGGGGTTCTCCTGATGGGAGTCCTCACCAACGGGATGATTCTGATCAATGTGGATGAGTATTCGCAATGGATCGTGAAGGGAGTCGTTCTCCTTGCCGCCGTCAGTCTGGATCAGATGTCCCACAGGACCAAAGACTGATATCACTTTCAATAGAATCAAATGGGATTGCTCCAAAGGCAGTCCCTTTTTTTTGGACTGGCCGGCTCATGAATGCTAGAATAAGGCATGGCAGTATTTCGACATCATTTCAAGAGACCGTTTTTTTATTTCATAATGATTATCCTTCTCCTTGCGTCATCCTGCGGAAGCAGAGTGCAGTCAAAAAAAATCGAAGGACTCAAAATCTATTACTCACTTCAGGATCTCAGCAATCCCTACTTTCTCACACTGAAAAACGGAATGGCCGACAGGGCCAATGAATTGGGTCTGATACTGACAGTTTCGGATGCATCTTCCGATTCAAAGCAGCAGGTGGACGATCTGCTCCGGGCAGTAGGCGAGGGCTATGACATTCTAATTTGCAGTCCCGTGCAGCCGGAGGACTGTATTCCGGTGGTACGGGCGGCCAAAGAGGCGGGCATCCCTTTCATCAACCCCAATCAGAGCATTCCCGGAAGCGATGCTCATATCAATCTGGACGACTTTATCTACGGCGAGATGGGAGGAAAAATCGCCGGGACCTGGATCAGAGAAAAACTGGACGAAGACACCCAGGTTCTGATCATCGGATATGACGGCATGGACGCCCTGAAAGATAGAACCGATGGCATCAGGACGGGAATCCTGTCGGAAGCTCCCGGAGCCCGGATTGTTGCCGAAGTTTCCGCCCTCACGCCGGAAACAGGGATGAGGGAAACCGAGCAGATCCTGAAGAAATTTCCTCAAATCAAGGTTATCGCGGCGGTCAACGATGCGGGAGCCCTGGGTGCCATGACGGCGGTTTACTCCCT
>QKJO01000225.1 GCA_003249275.1 Spirochaetaceae bacterium | reverse complement strand
GTCTGTTCCGTACCCTGTCTGTTCAGGCCGTGGATCAGGATCATGAACTGGCGAAACTCTATGCCAGGCATGCCTGGAGCGCCCGATCTTCGGCGAACTGGAGTGATTTTTCTGAACTGACGGACAAAGGGCTTGAGTATGATCCGTCCAATCCGGATCTTCTGTGCTTCAAGGGGCTTTCTTCGTTGAAAGCCGGTCTGTTCTCAGATGCCGAAGCCTGGTTCAGCAAGGCTTATTACAGCGGCTTTCAAACCGACCAGGTCTCGTCTAAAAGTATCCTGGCCTGGCTGTTTGAGGTCAAATACCGGCTGGGTAAAGATCGGGATATTGACTCCCTTTACTACACAGCCAATGAGCTGACCAGGGAAGATCCGGAAATTCTGTTTTATGCAGCACAGTCACTCTACCGGCTTGGTAAAAAAGATCAGGCCTTTGATCTGGCTGCCGGCGGTGTGTACAGATATCAGGATCAGAGATTTCTGATCCTTCTTTCTTCATGGTCAAAGGACAGGTACTATCCAGGAATCCTGTCTGAATACATAGAGCGCCAGGGAATACGCCATCCCGACCTCCTGGCCAGAACTGTGCTTTCTTCTGAACCGGGGAGTGCGGAAACCCTGGCCGCCCTCTATGTTGAACAGTTCAATGATCTGAACAGCTGGTACTTCAAAACTTACATTTTCCATATGCCCTCCGACACCGGTTCCGTTCCGGATTTCTCCGACAGCAGCCGGGTCTGGCCCCTGATCTGTCTTCAGAAATTTGTGGAGAACAGAATGGAAATGGGCAGTCTTATGCAGAGAGTCTCCCATCTTTCCCTCGACTCCGATCAGGATGGTATTGCAGACTTTGTCCTGAAGTCGGAAAGCAGGGAGATCATCTGGGAGCTGGATCCTGATCAGGACGGAATTGTCAATTTCAGACTTGAGTGGAGCCGTCAGAATGATCTGAAATCCCTTGAATTCAGGGATCCGCATATGGTTCGTTCGCTTCATTATTACAAGTACCCCTCGGTGGACAGAATCACTTTGAGCGGGAGGGATAGAAATCAGAGGGATTACAATTTTCTTCCGGGAAGTTATGAATTCCCTCTCACATCTTCGGCATCACAGCTGCCTGTGAAACTGCTTTTTGACCCCGGTGTTATAGATCACGAGTTTCTGCCCGAATCGGAGATTCTGAAACACTGTTTTTCACTGATAGAATCTGTAACGTCTCCCCGGATCAGTCCATTTAGAGAGTATACTGTTATTGACGGTTCCATAAGGAGATTTCGCGAGGATTCCAATTTTGACGGTAATTTTGACAGGGTCGTCCTGTTGGATGACTGGCTTCCCTATGAAGGCTATCGTGACATCGACGGGGACGGGGTCTTTGATCTCAGAGAAAAATACTCCACCGGCCGGTTTTCAGGATTTGTTTTTGAAGGGGATAATACGGCTCTGGAAGAGTATCATGATCTCTGGAACCGGAAGAGGTATCAGCTCTGGGACTTTTCAAAAGACGGATTCTACAATGCCCTCCTGGAGCAGAACCGGGAAGGTCAATGGAGCGAGATGATCTTTGAATGACTGGAATGAGAAAGGCTGGAAATGAGCAAAATTAGACTAGGATATATTGCCGCCCTTTCCTGGGTTTATATAACTGCCTGCAGTACAACGGATGTCGTAAATCCCGTCGTTGCCGCTCCCTATGATAAATCGGGCAGAATTCAGGAACAGATCGATACCCTCATCAGGGATGACAGACCATCCGAGGCACTGCAGTGGATCTATTACTATCGTGAAGCGGATGAATCGGCAGACCTGGATTACAGTGAACTGGAGAATCAGGCTCTGGAAAGTCTGAACCGGAAACTGGGACAGTCGATCGAACAGAAGAACTTCAGGGAGGCCATTTCAATCCTGACGTCCTTCAAGGTTCTGGATCAGGCGGATATGGTGGACCCCGGCATCAATGATCAGGGACTGAGAACGGGTTTTATAAAAAATCTTCTCGAGTTTAAAAAAGCCGGAGCCGCCGCCTCCATGATTTCAAGAAATTATATCAACCCTTCCGACCTGAGTGATGATGATCTGATCTTTATGGAAGATAAATTTCTACAGGGCGAGAACAGAAAAGCCCTTGACCAGATCGTCGGAGAACTTCAGAAAAGATCTCTGACCGTAGATGACGAGGCGGTTTCTTTTCTTGCCCGACCGGTGATTCTGGAAGATCTTCTGAAAGGGACGGTCACCGTGTGGGTGGACAAGGGACTGAAGCTTGAGAAGGGTGTGGGCTATCCCGACCGCAGTATCGGCAGCGGATTCTTTATAGACAAGGAAGGCTATATCCTTACCAACTATCATGTCATCGAAAGTGAAGTCGATCCGGAATATAAGGGTTATTCCAGGCTGTTCATCAAACTTTCCGATGACAGGGGGGAGAAGATCCCGGCCAGGGTCGTCGGATGGGACAGGCATTTTGACATTGCTCTTCTCAAAACAGAGATTGAAGCCCCCTATGTATTTTCCTTTTCCGACGACAACCAGTTCAATCTGGGTGAGCAGATTTTTGCCATTGGTTCCCCCGGCGGTCTGAACAATACAATCACATCGGGTACGGTTTCCGCCTTGAGAAGGCCCCTTCAGACTATGGGTGAATCCATCCAGATCGATGTACCCATCAATCCCGGCAACAGCGGAGGGCCTCTCATGAACAGGAACTCCGAAGTAACGGGGATCATTTTTGCGGGAATCTCGGGATTTGAAGGTGTCAATTTTGCCATCAACGGGGAGTATGTTAAAAAACTGCTTCCCTCCCTCTACGAAGGCGGGGCGATCATCCACTCCTGGATCGGAATCGCCGGATACCAGGCACATGACAGACTGGATGTCCTTTATGTAATGCCCGATTCTCCGGCCGCAGGATTGGGTCTCAAACGGGGTGATACCATTCTCTCCGTCAACGGGCATAAGGTTTTGAGAAATCAGGAAATCAGAGACATTATCCTCGCCGTGCCACCGGGAACTCTGGTCAGCCTGGAGTGGAAAACGGGAGAGACTGTCAAATCCGCCACTCTGGCACTGGGTGAACGGCCTGATATTCCCCTGAGGGAAGCCGTCGGAAAAGACACGCGGGAGAACCTCATCCCGCCCCTCTTCGGAATGGTGCTGTCCCAGGTCGCCAAATCCCAGTACACGGTGGACAACGTCTATACCGGAGGCGGAGCGGACGAAGCAAGCATCTCTGCCAACGATGTGATCATCCTCAGAAAATGGGTCGTTAATGAAAAAGAAGGGTATGTTCTGATGCAGTTTCTCTTCAAAGGGGTCAAGGCCGGATACCTTGAAAGCGCCGTACAGCTTGGGGCAGGACTGGAGACCGCTATCTTCTTCTGACGATTGAAGAAATTTTATCTTTCGTATATATTTCACTCCATGAAATATGAACAGGATAGAATCCGAAATTTTTGTATAATTGCCCATATAGATCACGGTAAATCCACTCTGGCTGACCGTTTTCTGCAGATTTCCCACTCTGTCTCCGATCGGGAGTTCAAGGAACAGATGCTGGACTCCATGGATATCGAGCGGGAAAGGGGAATTACGATCAAATCCCAGGCCGTTACTCTCGAATTTCCCTCCGAGGACGGTCATACCTATCAGCTCAATCTGGTTGATACTCCGGGACATGTGGATTTTTCCTATGAAGTTTCCCGGGCTATCTCCGCCTGTGAAGGAGCTCTTCTGCTTGTAGATGCCTCCCAGGGGGTGGAAGCGCAGACTCTTTCCAACATGTACATGGCTCTGGACCATAATCTGGATATCCTTCCTGTGGTCAACAAGATGGACCTGCCCAGTGCGGATCTCGAACGGGTGGCGGACCAGATTGAACACGACCTCGGTCTTGAAAGAGAGATGATCTATCCTGTATCTGCCAAAACAGGCAAGAACGTCGACAAACTGATTGAAGGACTCATCAAATGGATACCCGCACCGAAAGGTTCGGCGGATGCCCCCCTGAAGTGTCTTATATTTGACTCCCATTACGATCCCTACCGGGGAGTCGTCATTCATATCCGGGTCATAGAGGGAACCATCAAGGCAGGGGATGAAATTCTGATCATGTCTAACAAGTCCAAATACAAGGTGGAAGAGGTCGGTATATTCAAACTGATGCTGAAAACCGAAAAGGAACTGAAAGCCGGTCAGGTGGGTTATATCATTGCGGGGATCAAAATCATCTCCGACATCCGGGTCGGTGACACGATCACCCTCTCCAACAAGCCCTGCGACAAGGCCCTTTCCGGATTCAGAGAGGTCAAGCCCGTCGTCTTTTCCTCCATCTATCCTGTCGATACGAACCAGTACGAGGAGCTGCATACAGCCATCGATAAACTGAAGCTGAATGACGCATCTCTGATTTATGAAAAGGATGCCTCCGCCGCTCTGGGCTTCGGTTTCCGCTGCGGATTTCTGGGACTGCTGCACCTTGAGGTCGTCCAGGAGAGACTTGAGAGAGAGTACGGACTCAACATCGTTCTGACCTCACCCTCTGTCCGCTACAGGATCACCAATCAGGGCGGAAAAGTGTTCTATCTGGACAATCCTGCAGAGTATCCCGATCCCGGTACCATTGAAATGGCCGAGGAACCCTATATCCGCGCAGACATCATCACGCCGACCGACTATCTCGGTTCCATCATGACCCTCTGTATGGGTAAGCGTGGTATTCAGACCAACCTCAGCTATCTGGATGAAAAGAGGGTGGAAATCAAATTTGAAATGCCCCTGGCAGAGGTGCTTTTCGATTTTTACGACAAACTCAAATCCATCAGCAAGGGATATGCCTCCTTTGACTATGAACTCATCGGCTTCAAACCCACAACTCTGGTCAAACTTGATATTCTGATCAATGGCGACAAGGTGGATGCCCTGTCCCAGCTTGTCTTCAAGGATAATGCCTATGACAGGGGAAGAATCGTCTGCAAGAAACTGAAAGAAGAGATCACCAAGCAGCAGTTCAAGATTCCCATCCAGGCGGCCATAGGCAATACGGTCATTTCAAGAGAGACAATCAGTGCTCTGAGAAAGGATGTAACCTCCAAGTGTTACGGAGGGGACATTTCCAGAAAGAGAAAGCTTCTGGAGAAACAGAAAGAGGGCAAGAAAAGAATGAAAATGGTGGGTAATGTAGAACTTCCCCAGTCCGCATTCCTTGCCGTCCTGAAAACGACCGAAGACGACTGATGTCTAACGGATCTTCCTGAGCAGT
>QKJO01000178.1 GCA_003249275.1 Spirochaetaceae bacterium | reverse complement strand
GGGATACAGGAGATGAATCAGAACATAAGCAGTTTTATCCGCAGCGGAAATGAAGATTACCTGATTCAGTTCCGGAAGGGATTTACTGAGATTGCGGAGAAACTGAATTCGCTTCGTGAAGTGATGAAGAGTGACAGAGAGATCGTCAATTCATTCAGGGATCTTGATGCCATGCTTCAGACCTACCGGGAACGAGCCGGATCTATGATTAGAAACTATCAGAATGGTCAGGAAACCATCTACATCAGAGAAGCCGAAGATGACCTTCTGAAACTTTCAGGTTTTATTCGGGAAGAGCTTGAGGATTTAAATACTCTGTTTCTGGACAAGCTGCAGCTGTTCTTTTCCGATTTCACAACAAGAATGGACAAGAGTCTGAAAGTCAATATTGCAGCTGTGATTCTGATCATACTTTTCTGCTACGTTCTGGCACTTAACTTTTCTCTTTCCGTATCCCGTCCCATTCATCTTCTGGCTATGGAACTGATCAAGTTCGGACGGCATACGATGATACCCGATCTGAAAGAACCCGCCAGAAAAGATGAGATCGCCGTGCTCTACCGTTCCTTCAATGACATGGCCAAACGCATCAGCAGCCAGATTGAAGGAATACAGGAAAGGGCGGAACTTGTTCAGAAACTGAAAGACAGGGAGATTAAACATCATCAGGCTGAAAATCTTCTCAAAGAGTCGGAACTTGCTCTGCTTCAGTCTCAGATAAATCCTCATTTTCTCTTCAATACGCTGAATGTGATCAATTCATTAAGCAGTCTGGAACATGCTCCCAAGACAGGTGAAATGATACAATGTCTGTCCGAGCTCCTCAGGTATAACCTCCTGAATCAGAAAAGTACGGTCCCTCTGGAAGATGAAATTGATCTCGTAACCAGCTATATCCACATTCAGAAAACCCGGTTCGGAGACAAGTTGTCCTATGAGCAGAAAATCGACAAAGACTGTTTGAACATCTCCATTCCGGCTATTATCCTGCAACCCCTGCTGGAGAATGCGGTAAAGCATGGACTGGAACCGATCTCCCGTCCCGGGAAAGTCATTCTGACTGTACAAAAAACAGGATCTCAAATCCTCATTGAAGTGACTGACAATGGAAAAGGCATCACGAAAGAACGCATTGATGAGATCATGGATACCGGCAGACCGATGGAGTCCATGGGAATCCGGAACGTCATGAGGCGCCTGGAACTGCGGTACGGAACACCCTGCTTCAGTATAGAACAGGGAGATCCGGAAGGGACGGTCTGCCGGATTCTGATTCCTGTAAAATCAGTGTGAAAGCCGGTAGTCTCGGGGAGACATCCCTGTACTTTTCCTGAATACTTTTCCGAAGTAATTGATATCCGTATAACCCACTTCCGAGGCGATAGCCCTGACAGTCATATCCGTTTCAATCAGAAGCCGGCAGGCAAGCTCCATTCGTCTCGTAATCAGATATTCAAGAAAGTTCATCTTGTATTTGTCTTTAAATATTTTACTGACATACTGGGGAGTCAGTCCGACGGACAGCGCCGTCGTGTCGAGACTGATTTCCCTGAAATCATTGAGATCGATATATTTCAGAATTTTCCTGATTTGAAGATCCTCTGTATCCTGAGAGTTCTGCTGTATTTCAATATAGTCCGACAGAGATCCGGATATCCATTGTACAAGTTCCAGTCTTTCCGTCCTCAGAGGTATATCCCGGATCAGATTGCCGATTTGACGGGCTGATCTGGAATCTCCCTGGTCCTCCGTAAACCGTTTGATCTGAATCAGGAATTCGGTTACTGAGATCTGACTGTCCCTGAGACTGATTCCCGGTAGACTGAGCTCCCTGAAAAAACGGTTCAAGATCTCTATGGCCTCATCACTGCTGCCGGTCTTTAATGCGGCAAGGAAACTGCTTTCCAGTGAACGGGAATATTCAAATTCATGCAGATCTCCCGACATGGAACCGTATTCCATGGCATCCATGGCCTGCCGGAATGACAGAGAGAAATCATCTGATATTTTCTGAATTTCACCCACACCCCAGCGGACAACACCCCCCGTTAGAACCTGCAGTCTGCGTGCTATGCTTTCGATCAGGACACTGCTGTTTTCAGCTTCACCCCGAATGAAGACCGGAGCGACTCCACCGATCCAGCGGCCCCCCGTACATCCGGGCAGATGCTTCAGGAAGGCGTTCAGATCATTGGAAAGTTGCGACACTTCAGCAGGAGGCATATCAGGCCTGAACACGGCAAAAAAACCGCTGGTGATTTTCGGGTCCATCAGGCCGGCATAAAAGGAGGCATCAAGACCGCCGCAGCTGCCGTAGATGAAAGAACTGATCATATCGGCTTCGGCTATATCGCGGTAAGACCTCAGCTGCTCCTGATTCTTCCGCCGCTCCCCGAAGGCATTTATATTTTCAACAGCAAGATCCAGAAGGCGCGAAAGTTTCTTTTCCTGAACTGGTTTCAGAAGGTATCCCAGCACCCCGAAATTGATGGCGTCCTGAACATAATCAAACTGATCATAGGCGCTGAGGATGATGATCTGGGCCCCGGGATACCGTTCCAGAATCAGACGGGAGGTCTCCAGACCGTTCAGGTCCGGAATCTGGATATCCATCATGACGATGTCCGGCTGAAACCGGCTGAACATCTCAAGACCCTGAGGACCGGTATCTGCTTCCCCTACCACAGAGAACCCCTGGAACCTGCCTGCGATCAAATTTCTGAATGAATAGCGTGCCAGAGGTTCATCGTCTATAATCAGTATTGTGTAATCCCGGTCCATCCGCCCTCTAAGAGCGTTCTGCATTGAATTCCTTTACTGTTTCAATAAGGGCCACCATATTCCCGACCGGAGTCCGGGCCTGTACGTTATGGATGGCATCAAAAACAAAACCGCCCTGTGCACTGAAAATTTTCAGTCTTTCGGCAACTTCCTTCCTCACATCATCAGCTGTGCCGAAGGGAAGAGTCTTCTGAGTATCCACCCCGCCCCCCCAAAAAGTCAAGGATTTCCCGTAAGTCCTCTTCAGATGAGCCGGATCCATTCCGTCGGCGGAACATTGAACAGGATTGATGATGTCATAGCCGCTTTCGATAAAATGGCCCATCAGGGGCTCAACAGCACCGCAGGAGTGTTTGAAGGTCTTCCAGTTTGTATGCTCATGAATCCAGGACGTGACCTTTTTATAGTAGGGAGCATACAGCTCATCAAAAGTATCTGCTGAACAGAACTGGGAATTCTGGGTACCGAAGTCTGTTCCGCACAGAAAAACAGCATCCGGAATATCTCCCACAGCCTTATAGATCTTTGCCAGATTTTCAATCGCAATTGCACTCTGTTTTTCAAACACTTCGTGAATATAATCCACCCGTGTCATGGTGGAGATATACCATTCGGTGATATCCCGGATGCCTTTGGGGTATTTCAGAAAGGGTGCCGGAACCATGGCGATGTCACCGAAGGCGGTTCCTCCGAAATTGGCGACGATTCCTTTTCCCGTCTTCTCCGCATCCCTGCAGGCCTTGCTGAAATAGGCCAGATCTTCTTCAGAAACCGCCTTGAAGTCTTCCAGATTGTCTTCGGGATTCAGATTGTCATCATCAATTTCGGGCTGCCTTATGATGGTATCATAAAAATAACCGCCGTCGACCATCTTTCCGCTGGGCGGAGCGTTCATATCGCCTTCCGGATAGATCAGGACATTCTTCCCATCCATAGTTGTATTGTAATTACCGGGAACAAGAACATCCTGTCCCCAGGGCGTTCTCCACTCCTTCCATTTTTCAAGGGGGAACCCGAACATTGTATTCCGCGGAAAGACACCCACCACATCACAACCCATGGCTTCCATCAGGTCTTCTTCCACAAGGCCGAGCATCTGGTAAGGCTCATGGATTGTTACAGGTCTCTTCTCAAGACCGTAGTATTCTCTCAGTCCCTCTACAACCGAACAGTGCATCCCTGTCACACTGGTTCCGCCGAAGTCAACGGGGACAGGGCCTTCTTCATGTTTCAAAGCTCTCTGCAGTTTTTCCTTGCCAGTCATTATCACCGTTCCTCCTAAAGGGTTTTGTATTTTTTTGTCAATGTATCAATCAATACGGCAGACAGCAGTGTTCCGCCGATCACAAAGGTCTGCCAGTAGACATCCACTCCCAGCAGGGTCAGGGCGTTCGTAATTAACGCCATTAAGAACGTTCCCAGAAAAGCTCCCAGAACTGATCCTTCTCCACCCTGAAGGCTCGCCCCCCCGATGATGACAGCTGTGATGACCCTCAGCTCCATCCCCGTACCGGCGGTAACGGAAGCCGACCCGAGCCGTGCTGTCATGACAATTCCGGAAATCGCGGCAAAAACTCCCGTAAGGACATAGGCCAGGATTTTAATCCTGTCCACCGGAATACCGGAGAGACGGGCGGACTGCTCATTGCCGCCGATATAGTAGCTCTGCCGGAAGAACCTGGACTTCCGGAGGAAGATATCTCCCAGAATGATCAGAATGGCCGCAATGATGATGGGAGTCTGTATGCCCGCCAGCTTTGCCTGACCGATGGCCTTGAATTCCTTTGGCAGACCTGTGATATTCTGTCCCTTCGTTATGATAAGAGTGAGCCCGCGAAAAAGACTGAGACTCGACAGTGTGGTCACGAACGGATTGATGCCGACCCTGGCAATGATGAATCCGTTGAAAAATCCGATAGCTGCTCCTATGGACAGGCCGATGAGCAGAGCCAGAGGGATGGGGATGCCGTTCCTGAGGATCATGGCTGTAGCCGCACCAGTAAAAGCCACGACAGATCCTACTGACATATCAAATCCGCCCGAAACCATCAGGTGAGCCATGGCAACGGCAATAATGGCTTCCAGGGACAGTCCCAGAAGAACTGCCAGAATATTGGCTGTGCTCAGAAAATAGGGTGAGGCAAATATCATCACTATAAAGAGGAGAGACACAATCATGAAAATCATGAATTCTCTCTGTTTAATCATATTTCTTATCCAGTTCATTTCGATTCTCCTTCAACGGACCCGGCTGCCAGGGTCATAATATTTTCTTCGGTCGCCTGGTCTCCCGGAACAGTCCCCACAAGACGGCCGTTCTGCATAACCAGAATACGGTCACTCATTCCGAGGATTTCCGGCAGATCAGAGGAGATCATTATGATTCCCACTCCCCTGGCCGCCAGATTTCTCAGCAGATTGTAAATCTCACTCTTGGCACCCACATCCACACCTCTGGTCGGTTCATCCACGATCAGAAGTCTCGGCTTGATTCCCATCCAGGCACCGAGCAGAACTTTCTGCTGGTTCCCCCCGGACAGTTTGGAGACTTTCT
>QKJO01000118.1 GCA_003249275.1 Spirochaetaceae bacterium | reverse complement strand
GATCTGATCCACCGGAGTCTGAAGCTCCTGCTTTCCGTTGCCGAATGAGAGGAGTCCGAAACCGAAGAGAAGCAGGAACACGACAATCGCTGATGCCGCAGAATAAAAGATTACCTGATTTCTACTGTACAGTTTCATCTTACCACCTCTCTCTTCTCTAGATAAAATACAGAAAAATCCGAGATATTTCAAATGGAAGAGAACCTGTTCAACCCGGGTTCGGATCAATAAGGGAGATTTTGTTAAATATAGGGTGAAAATCCTTCCCCTTTCACCTTCCAGCTTCCGTCATCAGGAAATCCGGGCGCCTCGCCGGAGGAACCGTCCCATCCGGCAGCCATCATGGCGGCAGCAAGGAGAAGAGCCCCGTTACCGGGCAGATAAAGGGGAAGATCGTCATGCCCCTGCTGTCGGTTGTGACCGTTGGGAAGGTAGATGTTTTTAGGGCTGTCCATCAGCAGAGCTTCCACAGCCTCACTGCGCCTGCCCAGCCGCGCCAGAGTCATGGCCATGGACGGAAAATCCCATCCCCACATCGTTTCCATTTTCCAGTTTTTAAGGACTTCATCATAGCTGTTCGACATCAGCCCGGGATCTGTGCTCTCTCCGGGAAGAAATCCGCAGGCCAGGAGCATAGAGGGATGGTCGGTTCCGAATTCGGTGTAGCTGTTCCGGCAGTTTTCATGGGCGGCGTAGCTGTTTCTCTCTTCATCCACAGGGCAGGGACTCAGACCGGAGAGCACATCTCTCCAATTGGCGGGGACAGGGTTTCCCTGTCTTTCCTTCCACAGGATGGCAGTTTTCAGCGCCCATCGCCAGTATTCCAGTTCAAAGCAGGGATTCAGGGTCTGTTCCGGAGCATGATTCTCCTGAGCCGGTATCAGGGGCGGTCCCAGAATATAGCGGCCCTTTTCTTTGTCAAAGAGAGCATAGTCGGCCATAAACTCAGCCGTCTCTTCCACGATCGTCCCGTAGTTTTCAATGATGCCGGCAGAGGGTTTCATCCGGTAGATCAATTCGGCAAAGAGAATCGGATGAGGCTGCTGCCAGCACAGAAGAGTACCGATGGGAGAGGGACTGTCATTACCCGATTCATCGGTCATCTTGGGCCATCGCACCCCTTTATACCCCTGCTGTACCGCTCTTTCACGGGCGGAAGGGAGGATTGTGTGATACCAGCCCAGACTCTTTTCAACAAGACCTGTCCTGTTCCACAGCAGGCCGTGAAGGGCATGCCAGACATGCATTTCCAGGTGAAATTTCCCGTACCAGCTGTTGCAGGTCAGTCCCGTTTCGGCCGGCGGCAGAGAGCCGAGGCTCTGCAGACCCAGCAGGTATTGAGACAGAATGATCCGTCTTTCCAGTTCCTCCGCTCCCGGATCCGTGCTTCCTTCAAAAGACAGGGCCGCTCCGTCCTGCCAGTAGGACTCCCAGGCGTCTCCGCTCAGTATGCAGGTTTCATTGAACAGGGGGAGAGGCTCTTCCTCCCTGCCGGAGGAGATGAGAACAGAAAACTCAAGAACCTCTGTATCGGAGGTAAAAATCCAGCCATGCCCGTCCATCCGTCTGCATTTGACGGATGATCCTTCCCTGAATGCCACCGTGACCGTATAGGAGGAGCCATCCATCTCCCTGCCGATCCTGTAAACCTCGGGCGACAGACGGGACAGAACCGACCTGTGCCCCTCGGGGCGATGCCAGTCGGCTCCGCTGATTGTATGACTCCCGTAGGGAAAGGCAAGTTCCAGACCCGCCCTCCCCGTTCCGGCAAGTGGGCTTTCCATCCTGACTGAAATCAGATCCATCCGGGGATGACATACGGTACCGACTGAAACGGGACTCCCCTTGTATCTGAATTCGCTGTGCATAACACCCGTCCAGAGATCGAGATTCTGGAGCAGATCCGTAAATTGAGAAAAATCCGCCCCGCCGTTTCGCTCCGGCAGTGCTGCCGTTCCGGTTTCATCCTCCAGATAAAGACCGATATTGGCGAGATGAAAACGGTGGGGATTGACCCTGAGACCTTTGAAGAGCTCTTCCTGACCCGATGGATCGGTCATATACCCCACGGTTCTGCCGCCGCAGCTGTACTCTTTCAGTTTCAGATCTCCGTATCCCTGGGGAGCATCCGGATAGGAGTGAAATCCTTTCTGGCTCATTGTACAAAGGGGGACATCCCCCGGCGCCGTTTCAATCAGGCTCTGCAGGCCTGTGAAATCCGCAGTAAATGCAAAATCACCGTTGCCTACGGTCAGGGGGCTACGGGGATTCCATTCCCGAAACAGAGGATTGTGCCTGCGGACCAGTTTTTTTCTGTCGATGGGACTCATGCGGGACTCCTTTTATCTGAAAGGATGAGTCCGTCGGGAGACTCTTCTGCAGGATAATACATGAAACGTTCAAGGGGTGTTTTGTTGGGAGAGTGAAAAGTGATGAACAGATTCCCGGAAAAATCCCTGAAAGCCATTCCGTGACCGCCGTCCCCCTCAACCAGAGGAGTGCTGTTCAACCTCCAGGGTCCCCGTATATCTCCGCTTTCAGACAGGGCACACCCCATGGCATACCCCTGTTCAGCCAGGCTGGACCAGAGCATGACCAGCTGCCCGTCTTTCTGCCTGTGCAGAAAGGGTCCGTCCGTGACTCTGGCATCCCTGATGCCGCTGCCGTCCCGCCGTTCCAGTGACCTGGTCCAGGGAGCCCGGGAGGCGGTGAACAGAAGATGGGGTTCACCCTTCAGAGCGCAAAGATCCTCTGTAAGAGGAGCGGCATAAACGGCCCCGTCATTGACCTGGACCCATTCATGACAGAAGACGATCCAGGGATTTCCCGACTCGTCGACATGGAAGGTTCCGTCTAGACATTCCCAGCTTTCCGGAGTTACAGCTCTGTTGATCAGGGGATGGAAAGGTCCGAGAATGGAATCCGAAACAAGGATCTGTGTTCCTCGTCGCTGAGTTTCAGATGTGAAAGAAGCAAACAGATAATATCGGTTCTTATAAAAATGAAGTTCGGGAGCCCAGAAATCATGGGTTCCCCAGAAATCCGGGCTTCCTGAAAAAACCCGGAAAGGGCCCTGAAAATTTTCAAGATCCCGGCTGATATAGGCATCAAACCCCGATCCTCTGCTGTTCCAGGGATTCCTGTCTGTGGTACCGAAAAGGTAGTAGTTCCGTTCCTCCGGACAGGTGAAAATAAAAGGATCCCGGATCTGTATTTCATTTCTGCTCAGCACATGACCACCAATTATTGAAAAGGGATGTTATAGACAGGCAAGGGGAGACAGCCCCACCCGGGGCCGTCTCATCTAAGTGTATTATTTTGAAATCAATCTGTTCAAGAGATCGTTAATCTGCTTTCCGCCCTCGGCCGTTGTGATCTGACCAAAGGCGACCCTCTGATAGATGAGATACAGAGTACTGTTGAATTCTGTATCATTGGGAACATGGTCGGTTTCCATGGATGAGTGAGGTCCTGCGACTGTCATGTATTCCAGAACCAGCTGGTCAGCCTTGGAATTCGCACCCGCCGCTCTGGCGGAGGAGGAGGCGGAGGCTCCCCTGTTGCTGCCCAGGATCAGGGCGGCATCGGGATCATTAACCAGGAAATCGATGAACTTGACCGTGGCTTCCGGATTTTTGGAGTCCTTGTTGACTGTGTAGAACTGACTGGGTGCCTGCCAGAGGGCCTTGGTGGCCGCGGCTCCCGGAAATTCAATCAGATCAAGCTGGTCCGTTGTCGCCGCCTGATATCCGCTCAGCTGGTTGGTAAAAAGATAGGCGATGGCCACCTTACCGGCAATGATCGAAGATGTATCGGCGTTGCTCTCGGCAAACCCTGCAGCCACATCAGCAGGCGGTACAAGACCGTTATCCCTGTAATCCTTGAACAGGTCCAGATACTTCTGAGCGGCGGCAGGAGTGACGCTGGTTGCATTTTTTGCGGCACTGTACAGGGGTGTTCCATTGAATCTTGTCCAGTAGCCGAAAGGTGTAGAACTGCTGGACATGACTCCGATATCCTGCATGGGATAAACGCCCGCAGGGAGCTTTCCCTTGAGCATGACAAGGTAATCACGGAATTCGGCATAGGTCATCGACTTGGGAGGCAGAGGTGCTCCGGATTTTTCAATCAGGGTCCTGTTGATGACCAGGGAGGGCATGGTAACGCCGGTCGAAACCCCCAGGAGCTTGCCTCCGATTGTACCCGATGCGACTGCACTGGGATCGATGACACCCACATTGAGAACGGAACCGGCATAGCTGTCCAGAGGGAGCAGCACGTCGGCATAATCATAGATATTACCGCCCATCTGAATGATGTCGGGTCCGTTGCCGCCGGCCAGCTGGGTGTCTACTTTTACAAAGTGATCCCCCGCGCCTCCCGAGACTTCAGGATTGACCCTGATGCCGGGATTCCGGGACTCAAACAGTTCGATCGCCTTCTGGCTGATCTCCACTCTTTCACCGCTGCCCCAGTAGGCCCACCGAATGACCGTCGTACTGTCTTCGGCAGCCGCCGGTTCCGCAGCACCGGTTGCAAAGGCCATGGAGACTCCTGCCAAGAGAATCAACAGAGTCAATAGAAAATTTTTCATACTCTCCTCCTATATACTGCCAAGGCTGATTTGCAGCTCTGGTAATGTAAAGTTTTTGTGCCGGCAAGCCGGTTATTGAGATCTCTTCATCCCTTGATTCCCGTAGTAGCAATACCCTTTACAAAATATTTCTGCAGGGAAAAGAAGAGGATAAAAGCCGGTATCAGTGAGAGAACAGACATGGCGAACATGGACCCCCAGGATGAAATCCCCGATGCATCCAGAAACAGCCGAAGCCCCATGGGAACTGTATACTTCTCAGGAGATGTCAGATACAGGAGCTGGTTGAAAAAATCATCCCAGGTCCACAAAAAGGAAAAAAGCACCGTTGAGATCAGAGCAGGAACCGTCAGGGGCAGAATGATCCTTGAATAAATTCCGAATTTGGAGCATCCGTCGATGTAGGCCGATTCGTCCAGATCCCGCGGCAGGCCACGGATAAACTGAACCAGAAGGAAGATAAAAAAGGCGTCTGTGGCAAAAAATTTGGGCACGATAATCGGCAGAAACGTGTTGATCCAGCCGAAGGTCCTGAACATGATATACCGGGGAATGGTCGTCACATGAGCAGGCAGCATGAGGGTCGTCATCATCAGGACGAACCATAACTTCTTACCGGCAAACCGAAGTCTGGCAAAAGCATAGGCGGTCAGAGAACAGAACATGACATTGGCCAGAGCGCTTAGAATACAGATTGTGAAACTATTGAAAAAGAAGGTGCCGAATCCTACGATACCGATTCCCTTCCAGCCG
>QKJO01000212.1 GCA_003249275.1 Spirochaetaceae bacterium | reverse complement strand
CCAGCCTCTTGTAGAAAATGCGGTCATCCACGGACTGGAACTGAAGACCGAACCGGGAATGATCAGAATCAGCTCTTTCAGAGAAGGAGACTGTCTCTGTCTGACCGTGGAGGACGACGGTTCGGGCATGGAAAAACCATGGTCCCCCGGAGATTTCGCCGAGGGAAACAAGAGTGTGGGTCTGATGAATGTGCACCGCCGTCTGGAACTGATCTACGGACCTCCCTACGGACTGAAGGTGGAAAGCGAACCGGGAAAGGGAACTTTGGTGACGGCGGTTCTGCCCTGGAAAAGGGAGGCCGTAGAGTGATTACTGTCATTCTTGTGGAAGATGAGGAACATCTGAGAAGGGAAATCGCCCTGACAACCCCCTGGCAGGATCTGGGATGCACACTTGTGGGAGAGGCCGCAAACGGAACGGTCGGCCTCGAACTGATACTCAAAATCCGCCCCCAGCTCGTGATCACCGACGTCAGAATGCCGGGGATGGACGGACTGGCCATGCTCTCGGAAGCGGACCGTCGGCTGGGCACGGACCGCCCCGCCGCCATTCTTCTGACGGGATATTCGGATTTTGAATATGCCAGAAAGGCTTTGAGGCTGGGGGTCAGGGAGTACATCCTCAAACCGGTTGATGATGAAGATTTTCACCGCCTGGTCTCTGAGATCTCACAGGATCTGATGGAAAAGAGGGAGATGAACCGGACCAGTCAGAACCTCAGAATCATGGAGGGAAGCCTGCTCGCCTCCTTCCGGGAATACGGATTTCCCGCCGCGGGGGACAATAAAGATGAGTATATCAGACAGTGTACCGACTTCATAAAGACCAGTTATATAAGGGACATATCGATCCAGGATGCGGCCGAAGAGCTGGGCATCACCCAGGGATATCTATCCCGGATCTTCAAGGAGCGGACGGCTTATACCTTCCTGGAGTACCTGACCTGTGTCAGGCTGAGGCAGGCACTCCGGCTTCTCAGCGACAAGTCCATGAGGATCAATGAGATTGCCAGAGAGTCGGGTTTTCAGGATCACGGCTATTTTACCCAGCTCTTCAGGAAGTACATGGGCGTAACTCCGCGGGAGTACCGGAACGGAACTCCCAGGGAATCCTGAACCCTGCACCCGGGACAACCGGTGTCAGTAACGGTCCAGAGCCTCCGCAAAGGACCGGGCGTCTGTAAAAAGATGAGAGCGGATGCCCAGTGACCGGGCGGCATCGATATTTTCCTGAAGATCATCGGTGAAGACGGTCTCTTCCGCCCTGACCCCCTCCCTCTCCATGATTTCAAGAAAAAAACGGGGGTCCGGTTTTGCAAGTCTCATCAGGTGGGAGGCGTAAACCGCATCAAAAACGCCGTAATCCCCCCGTCTGCTGTGAATGTCATAGTGTTCCGCCATGGTGTTGGTACCGCATACGACCCGGCTGTTTTTTCTGAGCCCCTCGATCAGATCGCCCGTTTCCCTGTCGATTGTCGGGTGAAAGAGATCGATAAAAGGATTGGATTCCACCCTTACACCGGCTTTCTGACCGATACGCTGCCAGAACCGGACGCCCGAAAGGGACCCGTCCATCAGGGCGGGCATATCCTCGGAGATGAGAGCTCTGAGTGCATCCGCCGAAAGACCGAGCAGGGCGGCCGCATCGGGGAGGATTTCAAAATCCCGGGCCAGTACGCCCCCCATGTCGAAGATGTACAGTTTGATCATTTTCAGCCTCCCCTAGCCTTTTCTTGATGAGAACACGGAAGCCCCCGAGACAAAGTACCGGCTCATAGTAAAAAAGAGGACAAGCATGGGAATGCTCGCCAGAACGGCGACCGCCATCATGGCTCCCTCGTCGGTGTATTTCTCGGCCGAGAATTTAACGATGTACAGAGGCAGGGTCTTCATCTTCTCGCTCTGCGCCACCAGAAGGGGCCACAGGAGGTTATCCCACTGACTGCGGAAGGTAAGGATGGACAGAGTGGCTATGGCCGGAGCACAGTTGGGCAGGACGATGTCCCAGAAAATTCTGATCTCCCCGGCTCCGTCGATTCTGGTGGCGTCCAGAAACTCTTCGGGGAAGGGAATCAGGTACTGCCTCATCATGAACACTCCGAAGGCATTGACCAGAAAGGGCAGAGTCAGTCCCCAGTAGGAGTTCTGCAGGTGCATTTTGGTGGCCACCAGATAGAGGGGGATCATGATGGCCTCAAAGGGGATCATCATAGTGGCCATGATGGCGAGGAACACGAAATTGCGTCCCTTGAACCTGAATTTGGCCAGACCGTATCCGGTCATGCAGGAGAGGATGACCGTTGTCAGAGTCACCACACCCGAAACGATCATGGAGTTGATGAAATTCCGTATGAAGATGAAACTTCCGTCGTTCCCGGCGACGGCCTTGTAAAAATTCTGGTAGTGGAAGCCTCTCGGAATCCATCGGAAGGGCATCTTCAGGATATCCCGGCTGGGCATCATGGACGCGCTGAACATAAAGAGGATGGGAATCAGGGTGAAAACCAGAAAACCCGTCAGGATGAGGATATTGAGTATTCTCACGGGACTGATCATGTGATTCATCCGGATACCCGCAATGGTTGTATTCATAGGAGTTCTCCTTTTGCCTTCCAGCCCTTAATAGCTGACGTCGTCGGCCCTGGACGTTTTGAACTGGATCCACGTAAACAGCAGCATGATCAGAAACAGCACGATGCTCATGGCGCTGGACCGGCCGATCTGATGATCGCGGATTCCCGTGTTGTAGATATTCAGAGTGATCACATTGATGGGCGCCTGGGGCGATCCGGACTGGACAAACAGATACTGGGTGCTGAAGGTTTTCAGGCACTGGAGCATGGACATGACCGACACGAGGACGACTGTGGGCTGCAGCAGGGGAAAGGTGATCCTCCAGAAGCTCTGCCAGTTGTCGGCGCCGTCGATCCGGGCCGCTTCATAGAGGGAGCCGGGAATGGCCGACAGTCCGGCGATGAAGATGACGACGAAGTAGCCTATGTACTTCCAGAAGTAGACAAGGATGGTTGAAAACTGGACCATCCCGGAACCGGCCAGCCATTTATGATCCACCCCGTGAGTGTTCAGGAAAAAGTTGACCCACTGATTCCCCAGTCCCCGGGGATCGAATATGGACATCCAGATCACGGCGGCCACGACAGAGGAGAGAACGGCCGGCGCATAGTAGGCCAGCTGAAGGAATTTCTGCCTTTTCCGGTTCCCCACCAACAGGATGAGTGAGGCCAGAAGAAGACTGAAAACGACCAGGGGAATGAAGGATCCCAGGGTGAAGACAAAGGTGGCCCTGATGGAGTTCCAGAAATCGGGAGACTTCATCAGGTAGATGTAATTCTTCAATCCGACGAATTCCGGAGGCTTCAGTGAGAGAATCTTCTTGTTGAACAGGCTTGTATAGGCGGCGTTGAATATGGGGTAAAAACTGAAAAGAGCAAAGAACAGCAGGGAAGGTGTAATGAAAATCCATCCCCACCGGGCCAGTTTCTTCTCAATTCCTCCATAGGGCTTTTTCATGATTCCTCCAGGGGTTTCGGGCACTGCGGACGGGCCGCAGTGAATGATCGACAGGGTCGGGATAGAGGATACGGAAGCGGCACAGCTGAGGCGGATGCCGGACCTGTGCCGCCGGAATAAGGCAATATCCCATCGGATCAGGGCTTAATCCTGATCAAGAACTTCCTGGGCCTTGACCTTGAGAGAGGCCAGAGCCTTTTCGGGGGCGATGCCGCTGAGCATGACTCCCTCGATGGCTTCCTTGATCAGTTCCTGAATCTTGGCGCTGTCCTCGGCATAGTAGACAATCTTGCCTTTGGCCATGTCGGATGCGAAGACATCGGCATAGGGAATGTTCGCAAAGGTCTGTGAGGACATAAGTTTTTTAGTGGGCTGGATCAGACCGACCTCGGTGAGATACTCTTCCGAGTGGGAGAGCATATAACTGATGAATTCCCAGGCTGCCTTCTGTTCCCTTTCCGATTTCTGGCTGTTCACCATGTAGTAGTGTCCGTAGTAGGCGGAAGCGACCTCTTTTTTGGCGTCTTTGAACTGGGGAAAGGGAATGACCATCCACTCGCCGCTGTTGTAGAAGTCGGGGTTATCGGCGCGGATGCGTCCCGCCTGATAGAGACCGCTCATAGCCATTCCCATGTCGTTGTTGTTGTTATTGAACAGTTTCCGGGCATTCGTATAGGTGGGAGATCCGAGATTCAGACCGTTCGGGCCCCAGTCGGCCATGAACTGAAGGAGTTTGAGCCAGGCATCGTCCCCGATGATGGCTGTTTTTCCGTCGTCGCTGACAAGTTTACCCCCCAGCTGTTCCACCATGGGCACAACCGATACCAGATAGTAGGGATAACGGAAGTCGAATCCTCTTCTTGTGATGATTTCACCGTCTCTGATGACCATCTTTTTGGAAACTTCAACGATGTCCTCCCAGGTGCGGGGAAGGTCCTTTTCGGGATCGAGACCGGCGTCCCGGAACACGTTCTTGTTCAGATAGGGAGCCCAGTTGGTCAGCTCGAGGGGCAGTCCGTAAACCTTGCCCTCCTCGGTAACCGCATCCAGAACTCCGTCCACATAGGATGCCTTGAGATCTTTGGTGCTTTTGAAACCGGCTGCCTCCAGATTCACAGGCGCAACCCGTCCGTTGGCGATATAGGCATAGCCGTCTTCAATCTGGGTGTTGAAGATATGGGGCCCCTCATTGGCGGCAAAGGCCGTCAGAAGGAGTTCGGGCATCTTGCTGCTGGAGTTGGTCACCCGCTCGATGGTGACATCGGGATGAGAGGCCTCGAACTCGGCCAGATAGCGCTCCTCCAGTGCCGTTCTGTTGGGGTCTTCATGGGTCCAGAATGTGATTGTGACCGGTCCGGTTTCCTCCTGGGCGCCTCCGGCAAAAACAGGAAGTCCCGCTGCGGAGAGGGCCAGCAGAAAAATCAAAAACTTTTTCATTCTTCTATCCTCCTTGTGGATTATAGTTCCATGGTAAATCCGCACAGGAAAGGGAGCAATGTGACATTCCTCAACAAATTGTTGCAATCCTGAACTGAGGAACAAACCACCCTCTCAGTGTTGTATAATACGGGTTACATCAGGAATCAAAATGAAAGAGTACAACTGTTCAATCAGAATCCACAGCCGACGCCATCTTGAACTCAAGTCCCTCTACCCCCTTCAGCCGGGGACGAAAAGAACCGATTACGAGATGAACTTTTTTTTCTTTTTCCCCTATCAGCTCAACATTACCGAAAAAAGGATAGGGGTGAGGAAATTCATCGAAGATATCGGCATCTATACCCGTTTTTCAACCCCCGGGCTCTCATTGAAACTTCTGATAGACAGGGACTGCGACCTGAGTCCCCTGTCGAGGATCAGAAAGTATCTGGAGATGGCGGAGAGGGAACAGCCGAGCAGAAAAGACATCCTTCTGTATGAACTGCAGGTGCTGACCAATATTTACAGATCCGAAATTGACAACACAGTGGAGCTGCTGGGAACGGAGATCCTCAAACAGAACAAGGACAGCATGTGCAGCAGAAAAATAAAGCACTTCCTCGAAGAGATCCAGGATTTCATCAAAGAGTTCAGGAAGCTCCACTCCCTGTTCATCAATCCCCGGATCAGTGAGATTCACAGAGAAGCTCTCGCCTGGGCCGATGAATCGGTGAGCATCATTACCGAACGGGGCCTGAACAGGCTGTTCTCTCATGCCCAGAACATTGATGACCCCGTCAGCCTGCTGAAAGGAATGGAGAAGATAGCCAAAAGCGAAACAGAATACAGACGGATTATGAACTATCAGTATCTTTATATAGAGGGCGACTCACGGTCGGGCGAACGCCTCGCCTACAGGGAGAGTATTCTGAAGAAATGGTCCCAGTCAGCCATGTACATGACCAATGAAGACAGCAGGACGCCCCTCAGAGTGGGCCATATCATGGCCGGCATCGCGGCGGCGGTGGCCATGATCTTTGCCGTACTGGTGACGATTTTCGCAGGGAAAATATTCCTCCCCAACAGCACCCCCTGGGTACTGCTGATCGTCGTTTCCTATGTATTCAAGGACAGGATCAAGGAAATTCTAAGGGAGATATTCAAGAAAAGCCTTCCCCGCATCACCAGCGACCAGCTGAATATCCTCTTTGACCCCTCCCTGAAGAGGAGGGTCGGCATATCCCGCGGCTATGTCTGGTTCGGCAAGGCAACGGCCGTCCCCGAGAGCATTCAGAAGATGCGATACAGACGGTTCAACTCCTTCCGGTCCATCCTGCCCGAAGAGAGCGTGATACGCTACCAGCGGACAATCAGACTGAATCCCAGGAAACTGAGGGACAACCACTCCCGGCTGACGGGGGTGACAGAGATAATCCGCATCAACATCGACGACTGGCTGAAAGAGATGGACGATCCCAAAGATATCTTCTATCGTCTGGACAACCTTAAAAAACTGAAGATCAAGGGCAACCGGGTGTACAGAATTCATCTGGTTATGAGTCTGAAAAACAGGGAAACCCCGGGGGTGCAGGATATGTATCACTACTGCGTCGTTCTCAACAAGACAGGAATTCTGAGGGTCGAGAATCCCGAAGAGGAATCCCTGCTTCCGGGCAACGGAGGCTGAAGATCAGAGATCCACGCCGATGTACTTCTTGATCAGAATTCCGATACCGAAGGACAAAGCGGCCACGCCCAGGGAGATGGCGGCCATCTCGAAGAATCTCTTTCTGAAGCTGTAGCCCTTGGCGACAGAGATGTAAAAGTTGAAACCGAAAATGATCATCACCGCGGCCAGCAGGGTGACGCCCAGACTGAGAAAAGGATTTCCCAGCAGAAAAAAGGGCATGACCAGGACTATGACGGTGAAGACATAGGCGATTCCGGTATAGAGGGATGACTTGCCGGCGTTCTCTCCCCCCTCCTGCCTGGTGGACAGGTATTCGCTGGCGGCCATTGAAAAGGAGGCGCTGATTCCCGTTATAAGTCCCGTCAGGCCGATGAGTCTGGTATCCTGAAAGGCTATGGTGAACCCTGCCAGAGCCCCCGTGAGCTCCACAAGGGCATCGTTGAGTCCGAGAACCACCGAACCCACATACTTCAGCCTCTCCTCATCCAGCATATCGATCAGTTCATTTTCGTGCCGCTCCTCATCCTGGATGATCTCATCCATAGATGACAGGGATTCGTGGATATCCGTATAACTCTTGATTCCCTTTCCCTCGGCCTGCTCCAGCATCTTGATCCCGAAGGTGAAGCCGAAAAGCCTGATGAACCAGTAGTTCATGAACACTGAGAATTTCCGGGGCTTCAGGTCCTTTCCTGTCAGCTCCTTCAGCCTTACATAGTGCTTGTACTCATCCTGGGCTATAAGCTCCATTGTCTTTCTGTTCGCCTCATCTTTGATCAGACGGACCACCCGGCGGTAAAGATGGCAGGCGTCAATCTCATTCTGCTGTTCCTTCAGTAGTTTCGTCATATCCGATGAGCTGATTTCCATGTTGGATCTCCTGAAATTCATGTGTGGAAAAGGGATCTGTTACCCGATAGATTTTATCCGTAAAGGGGTGTTATTTACAAGAAGAGGCCTTCATGATTTATCGAGGACCGATCTGTTCCGTCCTTCATTTTTGGCTTTATAGAGAGCCACGTCAGCCCTGTTGAACCAGGACTGAAAATCCTCCCCCTCTCCGAGTTCCGAGATACCCAGGCTCACGGTGATGGATCCGCACCTGTGAAAATCCAGATCAGCCATATGTTTCCTGATCTTCTCGGCCAGATGGAAGGCCTGCTCCCCGTTGGTATCGGGAGTCAGAATGAGGAATTCCTCTCCTCCCCACCTGGACAGAGTGTCGGTGGACCGGCAGATGCCGGGAAGACTCCGGCTTATTTCCTCCAGTACCCGGTCCCCCTCTTCATGACCGAAGTTGTCGTTGACCGCTTTAAAATGATCAATATCCAGAATCATAAGGCTGACGGTGTTGTGAAGCCTCTTCTTTCTGTTCATCTCATAGTTGATGATGGCTGTGGCTGCCCGCCTGTTCAGCATTCCGGTGAGAGGATCTCTCATGGACAGGTTTTCCGCCTTCTGCCTCGCCGATTCAATCTCCGCCGTGGCTTCCTGGAGTTTGCGGTGAGCCTCCGACACACTCCCTATCCAGAGCAGAGCTATGACGGAAAAAACTGAAAAAAGGATCAGCAGGGCGGTGATCACCTGTCTGAAATTCTGCACGAAGAAGGGAACAGGCTGGTTGATCAACTCATAACCGCTCCTGGGTACGGGGATTTGAAACCTCCTCAGGGTCTTCCAGTCGAGGACGGACTTCAAGGTGGAGTAGCCCGGCTGAAAACGGCCGTCTCTCATATAATCCTCCACCGCATGGACCAGTTCCCGGCCCGTCGTTTCGCCGTCCACCACCACACCGCCGACCATCCCGGATCCCATCAGGGAGTTCCAGAAACTGTAGACCGGCACCCTGGAAGCGGCGGTCAGTTCCTCCAGAACCTCTTTCGGGACAAACTGCCTGCCCGTAATATCTCCGAAAACAAGGGTATAGAAGACAACGGTTCCCGGGGGAATCTCGGAGACCGTCTGAATGAAGTCCTCTTTTATCCCCACTCTGAGAACAGTCGTCTTTAACTCTTTATATTTCTCCAGACCCCGGCGGAGTTCTTTGATGATTTCCTCATTCTGAGCCAGTCCGCCGTCGATGATCAGAACCTCACGGCATCCCGGATTCTGCAGCATGGCCAGTTTCAAAGTCTCTGTGACAGCTTTGCGGCTCTGAGACTGAAGATAGAATGTGTTGGGACGTGGTTCGAGAGGCAGATCCGAATAGAGAGCCCGGGGAATCTCTGCGGGAAGATCAAGGTGATCGTTGGCCAGGGTGCTCGCCCTACCCGATTCGGCAATGACGGCGTCAAAGCGGACGGACCTGTACTTGTTTTTCAGATAAACGGCCCATTCCTCATTGCTCAGGGTCCGGGAGAGACGGGCCGTATCCATATTTTCAACAAACAGATTCAGATTATTGCCGTAATCTTCTCTGCCCTGATTCAGACCGTTTCTGAAATTTTCAACAAAGGGCAGATCATCATGATAGGAGAACAGAACGAGGATGTTTTTCTGATTTTCCTGAGAGTACATCGGAACCAGACAGACTGACATAACCAGCAAGGTTATAAGCCGGTATCTAGACGGCATCGGCTGCAGCATTTCTTATCCGTGTAATAGGCAGATCAGTGAACATTCTGTAATCCAGTATAGAAAGGGCCGGAGGAAATCACAATGAAATTTCAGCAGTTATCACAGTTTCTGCAGCTTCCGCCTGCGGGAATACCGAAGTACTCCTCCATGTAGGTGAAGCGGCAGGTTTCGGTTCTGAAATAATTGACGATTCCCAGCAGTTTACGTCTTGCATGACCGATCATGATTTCGTGGCGGGATTCATCCGTCAGCGCCGGAGGCAGTTCCCCCGTGATCTTCAGATTCCCCGCTTCGGCTGAGCCGCTTATGATGCCGTAACGTTCCATCATCCCCAGGGCCGTCTCCAGTCTGAAATCAAACCTGTTTTTGTACACCAGCTGCTCTTTCAGAAAATCCGGTCCCAGTGAATTGACTCTTACAAGATCCGTGGTGAGGCATTGATGAAGTTTCCTGTAAAAGGAGGGTTCAGGATGGGACCACTTGATAAAATCCATATGGGTCAGCAGATCGTCCTGATTGTACAGGAGGGTGCACCTGGACTCCCGGCCGTCCCGTCCAGCCCGTCCGATCTCCTGATAGTAAGCTTCCATGCTGCCCGGAATCTCCGCATGAACGATGAGGCGGATATCCTGTTTGTCGATACCCATACCGAAGGCATTGGTGGCCAGAACCAGTTCGGGCCCCTTCATAAATTCATCCTGGACCGCCTTCCTCGCCTTTTGTTCCATCTTTCCATGATAGGTCAGATGGGGAACACCCAGACGGTCAAGGAGAGCCGAAAAGGTTTCCAGGGTTTTAATAAGGGTAAAGTAGACGATCCCGCTGCCCGGATTTGCAGCGGCGATTCTGATGATGCGGTCCAGTTTTGCCTCATCATCGGCAACCTCTTCGGCATCGAGCTGCAGATTGGGACGTCTTATCCCCTTGTGAAAAATTTCGACCTGATCCCTTCGAAGATTCAGAGACCGGATGATATCTTCCTGCACCTCCGCTGTGGCTGTGGCCGTAAGGGCCACCGTCAGGGGAGAACCCAGTTTCTCCCTGTAATCCCCGAGGAGGCTGTAATCGGGACGGAAATCATTGCCCCACTCGGAGATGCAGTGGGCTTCATCCACCGCCAGAAGGGAGATCTCCGCTCTTTTGATTCTGTCCGTAAAATCCGGGCTTTTAAACCTTTCGGGGGTGATGTAGAGCAGCTTGATGTCTCCGTAGACGAACCCCTCCAGACGGGACTCTCTGTCAGCCTTCGACACTGTCGAATTGATGAATTCGGCCTTCACCCCTCTGCGTTTCAGGGCATCCACCTGATCCTTCATAAGGGAGATGAGCGGACTGATGACGATGGTCCCCCCTTTCATACAGAGGGCGGGAATCTGATAGCAGAGGGATTTTCCGCCCCCTGTGGGCATGATCACGAGGCTGTGGGCATCCCGCCCGGAGAGAAGCCGCTCGATGACGGCTTCCTGATCGCCGGTGAAGGCTGTATGTCCGAAGGTGTTCTTCAGTATCAGCAGAGGAGTCATCCCGTTTTGTTTTCCCATTGTTAAATACCCGTCCTGAAAGGATAAAGTCGGAGTAACTTACATCATTTAGGATATCTGAACAAGCCGGCGGCAGGGGTCAGGGACGGCGGGCCGCCCTGTAGCTGACAAGTTCCGACTGTTTCTCATCCCAAAGCTGCAGAAACATGGACTTGAAACCGGTAAGGAGGGTGATGGGCGTTATCTCACGCAGCTCGGCTATCTCATTGTAGCATCTGCGGAGGTTGTAATTCGGTATCCTCGGATTCAGATGATGAATATGGTGATAGCCTATATTTCCGGAAAACCACCTCAGAAGGTGAGGCAGACTGTAGAAGGAACTGCCCTCCATGGCCGCCCTGTACCTGTCCCACTGGGCCGAGTGAGACCAGTAGACCTCTTTGAACTGATGCTGGATAAAGAACAGCCAGGTTCCCCAGATGCTGGAGAGCAGGATGGGCGGAAACAGAACCATCAGCACATTGAGAAATCCGAAGCCGAGAGACAGGGGGAAGAGGATCAGGAAGAGGCAGAAATCGGTGAACAGAATGCTGGCCAGATCCTTCCTGCTCATATGGACATGGGGCAGTCTGAAGAGAACCAGAAATAGAAAGGCCGGGGCTATGCCGAACAGAAACAGGGGATTTCTGAAAATCCTGTACCTGATTTTTTTGAACAATCCCGCCTCACGGTACTCGGAAACGGTCATGGTCCAGACATCGCCGATCCCTCTTCTTTCGAGGTTGCCCACCGTCGCATGATGAACCGCATGTGAATGTCTCCAGTCCTGATAGGGTGTAAACGTGAAAAGGCCGCACAGGCTGCCGACGGCGGAGCAGGCCCGGGAGCCGGGAAAATATGAACCGTGGCTGCAGTCATGAAGGATGATGAACAGCCTCACCTGAAAACCCGAAGCGGGAAGGGCCGGAAGAAGGACAATCCAGTAGGAGACCTCAAGGTGAAGCAGAAAGAACATCAGACCGATCAGGCCGAGGTAGGAGAAAAGACTGATAATCAGCTGAGGGATCGATTTGCTCCGTACGCCTCCCTCAAAGGGTTTTATAAGGGAATAAAGATTCTGGACCTCCATTGAGCCTCCTTCCGGGCAGGCGGACACAATGCGGATACGGCCGGACTTTGTAAATTCTAATCCAGATCTTCCCCGGAATCAATTGTCATCCTCAATGAAAGAACTGATAAATGAGCCCCGCCGAAAGAGCCGAGAAGGCCGTAATGGCAAGGTAGAGGAGGAAAATTCTCGTCTTTACAAGCCCGTAAACAGCCGCCATGGCGGGAATGGTCGTAGTGGCGCCGCCGATGAGAAAGGACAGTACGGCTCCCCCCGACATCCCCTGCGTCAGGAGTCCTCCGGCCAGTCCCAGAGCGGTCAGGTTCGTTGTATACAGAGGAATGGAGAGGAGGGCCGCCGCCGGCACGGCAAAGGTGTTCCCCCTGCCCAGGAGATTGATCACCCACTCCCGGGGAACAAAAAGGGTGATCAGAGCCTCAAGAAGGAAAGCCAGAGTCATGAATTTTACAACCATGAATACCGCCCTGCCGCTTTCCCGGACTAGTTTTTTCAGAAAGGAGTTTTCCGGGGCGCAGGTGGAAGCCTCTTCGCCCGCTGCGGCGGTCCGGAGCTCCGGAACCGTTTCTGTTCCATCATACAGCCGGGTTCCGTCGGCACAGCAGCTGCTGCTGACGGATTCACTGCCGCAGGAACATCCCGCCTTCTCCCGGTCTTCCCGCCGGATTTTCAGTACACTCCCGCTCAGCCATCCCCTGTTGACCAGAATGAGGGTGAGGATTCCTCCCCCCAGGCTCATGGCGAATGTTCCGGCCAGCCGCCAGACCGCCAGGTTCATCCCCAGGCTGGAAACACTCAGCATGAAAATTTCCGGATCCATGGAGGGGGATGCCAGCCAGAAGGACATCACCGGGGCAACGGGCACACCCGAAATGAGGAGAGCCGAGATAACGGGTATGACACCGCAGGAACAGAAGGGACTGAAAGCGCCGACGGCGGTGGCCAGAAAGACGGCCGTCAGGGGTCTGGCATGAAAAGCCCTGCCGATGAACCGGGATACCCCCGAAACATTGACTCCCACGGCCAGGGGAATCGTTAACAGAAGGTAGGGCCAGGAATGGGCAAACGCCCGGATCATGAAATCAAGAATACCGGTGACTACAGATGTAATGGTCATAAAATATCTCCTTATTTATCGTATTTTTACGATGTTTAATGACAAAAAAAATCAGAAAATCTCTGCAACCTTGCTTTTATACCAGCCGAGGGTCTCTTCATTCAGGCGGTAACAACTCTTTGTTCCTTCAATTTCTCCCTCGATAAGGCCGCAGTTTTTCAGGACCTTCAAATGCTGGGAAGTGGTGGCCTGGGCAATGGGAAGAAAGTTGACCAGATCTCCGGTCATGCATCCAGGGTGGGTGAGAAGAAACTTCATGATTTCAAAGCGGACAGGATTTCCCAGGGCTTTCATAATTCCTGTCAGCCTCTCCTGTTCCGCCCCTTCTATGTCAAGGGAACAGCATGGTTCGGTGTAATTGCACTCTTTATAACTCATAAACCACTCCTTGATCGTATTTATACGATATTATATTAATTTCTGTTTGTCAAATCTGCAGACAATATATTTTTTAAAGGATTGACACTTTATCGTTAACCAGGTTAACTTATTATCATGAGTACGTCTCCTCTGCTCTCACAGCTCTACCTGATTCACATGAAACTGACCGAACTGGAAAAGACTCCCCGGGATTATGGAACAGGGGAACTCCTCTATTCCAGCGATGTCCATACCCTTGAGTCTCTGAGCCTGAATGAGGGGTGCAATCTGACCGAACTGGCGGCAGGCCTGAATGTATCAAAACCGGCGGCCTTCAAATTTGTCAGAAAACTTCTCCACAGGGGTTATATCCTTAAAAGCGGGCAGCCGGGCAGTGCCCGGGAAGTAGCCTACCATCTCAGCGATCTGGGCAGAGAGGCGGTAGAAGGCCACAGAGAATTCCGGAATACCGTCTTTGCCCCCCTTGAGGAACTGATCCTTCAGATTTCACCGGATGACAGGGCCATGATCCACGACTTTCTGGAGAAGCTGAACAATTCCGCCGGCTGGTAATTTTTTTTCACATTTTGTTAACCTGGTTAACACTATAATATAACAGGAGTAAAAAAACATGGATACACAGGAATCGAACAGAAACCGGGCGGCAGCCCTGAAACGGACAGCCCTTGCCGGAGCCTGTCTCACCTACCCTCTCTTTGCCGGAATCGCCTTTGCATCCCATCCGAATCTGCTCAGCCTGCAGATCAATCAGCCCGTTCAGGATAAAATCCTTGAGTTCCACGGCAACAGGATGATGCACTTCGGTCACTTTCTGATGTTTCTGGGCGTCTTTTCCCTGATCATAATCGCCCTGCATTTGATGAATCTGCTCTCTGAAAAACGTCCCCTGACGTCCCTCATCGGGGGGGCGGCGGCCGTGGCGGGAGCCGTGATACTGGCCGTGGACAAGGGGACCCTCTGCTTTGTGCCCAGCGCTTTTGACAGCGTCGGTCCGGAACTCTATGACGGCCTGCTGCCGGGGATCAAAGCCATGTTCGACCTGAGGGGATACCTCTGGATACTGAAACTGCTGCCTCTTCTGCCTGCAGGCTTCATCATCCTCTCGGCCGCCCTTCTCGGGTCAAAAACGATGGAGAAGAGGTTCTCACTCCCCATACTGGCGGGATCGATTCTGATGATGAATCCCGATATCGACATCATAGGACTCACTGCGACCCTGGTCATGGCGGCGGGGTTCATACCCTACGGACTGGCCGTCCTCCGGAATCCGGAACGTTCCCGACAGAACCTCCTCAATCCGGTTTAGAGGTCTCGTCTTTCCTGGCTTCCAGATCACCGATCTCCTTCGAAAGGGCATCGATCTTTCCGATGATATCCTTAGACGGTTCATGGGTGATCAGACCGGGGGTTTCCTTTTCCGCATTGTAGAGGAGAGCCCCCAGCTCCTCCATCAGGTCCTGGGTCTTCTTCTTCAAGTTGTGGATTTTAAGCTTTCTCTGTCCTTCTTCGGTCATCTCCTCCGCTTTCTTTCCAACCTTGCCGGCACCCTCTTTCACAGTTTCGAATCCGTCTTTCAGGCCCTTCGACAGATCCGACTTCATCTTTTTCCAGTCAACCATATGTCCTCCTCAGCAGGAAATGCTCACTTACTCTAATAATACTCAATTGGGGAGAATATGACGAACAGAATCTTTTCTTATCCCGGAACCGGGCATAAAAATAAAAAAAACGGGATTAATCCGTCAACTCGTAGTAAAATTCACCTTGAATATAAAAATATTTGCATTATAGGAGAAAACGATGAAGAAACTATCCATCCTAATCCTGGCAGTTCTGCTGTCATCATCCCTGTTTGCCTATGACCTCTCCGATGTGGAGTCAAGCTTCAAAACATTTTCAGACGACACGTCCAATGCCCTGCCTCTGGCGGCCAATATGGGCCTCAACTGGAACGATGCCTATGCGGGTAAATTCCCCCATTTCGGCGTCGGTCTTACTCTGGGAGCCGTATTTCTGCCCATAGACGCTTTTGAAGAGATCTATGCCCTGACAGGAAACGGCACTCTGGACCAGTTCCCCAGCGCGGGACTTCCTCTGCCGGTCTACTCCTTTGACGGCCGCCTCGGTATTCCCATCCTTCCCATGGATGTGGGATTCAAATTCGGCGTCCTCAACTCCGACATGATCGACCTGCAGGATTTCGGCGTGGGATTCAAAATGGTGGGCTTCGATGTCCGCTGGGCCTTCTTTGAAGACAAGGGCATCATGCCCGACCTGTCCGTGGGCGTCGGCTACACCTGGCTGAACGGAGACATCCGCGTTCCCGTTCCCGACCAGACAGTCGATATCTCCTCCACCGGTGCCGGTACGACACTGGCTCTGACAGATTCGGACGTCTACTACAAATGGAGTTCCAATGTGTTCGACATTAAGGCCCAGGCCAGCAAGAAACTGCTGATCCTGAACCTCTCCGCCGGAATGGGATACTCCTTCGGCGTGTCTCAGGCGGGAGGCGGAATCACTTCAGGTACAGTACAGGTTGACGGTACGACCATCAGCGATGCCCAGATTCAGCTGATTGAGCAGATGGCCGGCGTTTCCGTGGACACCAGCGGTGTGGATGTCATGTCCAAAAACAACGGCGGATCCTTCAGACTCTTCGGAGGAGTCGGTCTGAACCTGTTCATCCTGAAAATCGATCTCGGCGTCCTCTACGGACTGCCCTCACAGACTGTGGGTCTGACGGCCAACGCCAGAATCCAGTACTGAGATCAGAACTCTCTGAACTTCACGGGACAGCCTCCGGGCTGTCCCTTTTTTATTTACACTCCAGCACGACAGGGATGATGGTCCGGCTGTCCACATCGATCAGCCCCAGGTCGGTCAGTCCCAGTTCGGGAACCGTCGGAAGGGAGATGAAGGAGAGAGACATGAAGGGCGATGCCATGGGGCATCCCAGTTCTCCGACGGCGGCATTCAGCCTGTCCATCTGCTCCATCACGGCCCCGGCTGGATCGGGGCTCATCAGTCCGCCGATGGGGAGGGCAACTGAGGCGATCACGGCTCCGTCCCGGACCAGGGCAAACCCTCCCTGCAGCCTTTCCAGCTCCCGGACGGCCAGTTCCATATCCTGATCGCTGCTGCCGGCAACGACGATGTTGTGGTGGTCGTGGGAAACCGAAGAGGCCATGGCGCCCTCTCTCAGGCCGAATCCCCGGACAAATCCCGTTTGAACATTGCCGTTTTTGCCGTACCTTTCCACCACGGCCAGTTTGAGAACATCCTTCTCCGTGTCCGGCCGGACCGAGCCGTCCGCAATCGGGAGCCATTCGCTTGTTTCCCTGTTGATGATCTGGTCCCGGATGAGGTCGATCACCCTGACCCGGGCTTCGGTGCCTTCTGCCGGGACGGCAAACCGGCGGTATGAAAAATCCTTTCCCAGAGTGACGGTGTGATTCAGATAGTCGGGGTAACGGCCCGATCGTTCTTCGGTAATGACGCCGTTCTCTGCAACCAGCTTCCCGCCCTTGAATACGGCCCGGGGACTGATGGTATTCAGATCGGGAATGAGGAGGATATCGGCAAACCGTCCGGGGGTCAGGGAGCCCAGCTCATGATCCAGACGGAAATGGCGGGCCGTATTCAGGGTGGCGATTTTAATGGCCTTAACGGGGTTCATACCCAGATCGATGGCCCTTTGAACGTTGTAGCTGATATGCCCTTCCCGGACGATGTCGCTGACATGCTTGTCGTCGGTACAGAAGAGGAGATCTTCCGTGGGAAGACCGTCCTTGAGGATACCCCTGATCAGAGTATCCAGATTCCGTTCGCTGCTGCCTTCCCGTATCAGGGCTCTGATGCCCAGAGACAGCCTCTCCTTCAGTTCGCTGTACTCCACCGATTCATGGTCATCCGATAATCCGGCGGCGGCATAGGTGTTCAGATCGTCCCAGTCCAGACCGATGGCATGACCGTTGCAGATCCGGCCCTCCTCCCTGGCGCTCAGAATCTTCTTCAGATAATCATCCATGATGTTCAGGACCTTGGGAGGATCCAGCTCTCCCAGGCTCACCGCATTCGGCTGACCCAGAAGCTGCGCCACCTCCTCCACTCCCAGAACACCGCCTGTGGTTTCGAGCCCCGGCGCCGTGGGAACGCGGGAGGGAACTTCCATAAACATGCGGAAGGCCAGATCGCCGCTCTGTCCCAGAAGATCCTGAAGCCCCTTCATGCCCGCCACATTGGCAATCTCCATGGCATCGACAAAGAGGGTCGTGGTGCCCCAGGGAACGATGACTGTGGACAGAGCCTCAGGCGTCAGCAGGGTCGTCTCAATATGGATATGGCTGTCCATGAACCCGGGGACCGCAATCATTCCTCCGCCGTCATAGACATCTGCCGCCTTCACCTCCCAGCCGGGAGAGAGGGCGACGATCCGGCCGTTTTTGATCACCAGAGAACCTTCTTTTATCTCTTCGGTAAAGACATCCAGGATTCTGATGTTGCGGATGAAAAGATCAGCCGCCGCCTTCCCCGATGACGCTTTCAATTCCTGTCTGAGAGACTCCAGCCTTTGTTCCATGATGACCTTCCTGAATATTTGGATTTCCGATTCTCTGAGAATAGATACAGGACGGAGTTTCTGTCAATGTCGGTCCGGCCGGTTCCGGCGGCCGGGAGGGGGTGATCCGCCGGAGGTTTCCGTCCTTCAATTAACCCGATTTGCCCGTCCCGGAACTGTACATTAATCCCCGCAAATGATAGTTTCTCTTCACTTGCTGTAAAATCTGATTATATATAAAGATGTCCGGACCAGAACGGCTCCGGAGGCAGACTTGAAAGGAACCGATTATGAAATTTGAACAGACAGGCCTTATCCCGGAACTGGTCCGCGGCGTAGAGGCAAAGGGATATACGGAAACCACATCCATACAGGCCCAGGCCATTCCCCTGATCCTTCAGGGCAGGGATCTGATGGGAGGAGCCCAGACGGGCACAGGAAAAACGGCCGCCTTCGCCCTCCCCGTTCTTCATAAACTTTCCCTGACCCAAGCGGCCGAAAACGGGGCGCCCAGAGCTCTGATTCTGGCTCCCACCAGAGAACTGGCCGACCAGGTGGGCGAAAGCTTTATGACCTACGGACAGTTTCTCAATCTCAGAATCGTCAAACTCTACGGCGGGGGCAAGATGAGCTCCCAGACGATGAAGCTCAAAAAGGGAGCCGATATCGTCATCGCCACTCCCGGACGGCTCAAGGATCATCTGGATCAGAAGAACATCGATCTTTCAAAGATTGAAATGCTGGTTCTGGATGAAGCCGACAGGATGCTGGACATGGGATTCATAAATGATATCACCGAAATTCTCGGATTTATTCCCAAAAACAGTCAGAACCTCCTCTTCTCGGCGACCTACGGACAGGACATAGAGAAACTGGCAAAGTTCCTGCTCAAAAAACCGGTCTACCTGGAAGTCAATAAAAGAAATACGGCGGCAGCCGATGTCAAACAGCTGATCTATGTGGTGGACAAGGGCGAACGGTTCAACCTGCTGGCCCATCTCATCACCGAGGGACAGTGGTACCAGGTTCTTGTCTTCGTCAAGACAAAAGAGAGCGCCGACAGGGTGAACAGTCAGCTGAACAAGGCGGGCATCCCCTCCGACGCCATCCACGGGGACAAGAGTCAGGGAGCCAGAAACAGGGCTCTCAAGAACTTTAAATCCGGAGATCTCCAGGCCCTGGTCGCCACAGATGTGGCCGCACGGGGCATTGACCTGAAGGATCTGAGTCATGTGGTGAACTTTGAGCTCCCCCAGATTCCCGAAGACTACATTCACCGCATCGGACGGACCGGCAGGGCCGGAAAATCGGGTGTGGCCCTGTCGCTCATCTCTTTTTCCGAAAAGAACCAGCTGCTGAAGATAGAGAAGATCCTCAAGTACAGGATTCCCCAGGAGACGGTTCCCGGATTCGAACCTAAACATGACATCAACACGGTTCTGACGAAGAAGGATAAGGGTTCCGGCAAGGGTGACAAAACTCCCGGCAGAGGTTCCGGAAAATCAACTGGTAAGGCAGGCGGAAAATCCGCCTTGAAGACTCCCGGACGCGGCCCCGT